>JAAVDU010000014.1 GCA_014801605.1 Bacteroides sp. | reverse complement strand
GAGAGCCTCGATTTCTCTTCGGGGAAAGCACGTGAGCAGAAGACTGAATCCAAGAGGAAGCGTAAGCCAAAGGAGAAGAAGGAGGAGTAACCTCAAAGCAGGTAAAAATGAATGTGTATGAGAGAATAGTGGAGCTCCTCATGGAATAGTGGAGGGCCTACAGTTTCGACTGCAGGCCCTCTGTTCAATAACAATGATATATTCAGTCGCCGATGATGGTTTTCTTCCCATTCACGATGTAGATACCCTTGTCAAGATTGCCCAATGATTCGGGAGAGGCATTCTCCATCAACAACTGTCCGTCGATTGAGTAGACCGTCACTGCATCATGCCCGGAAGCGACCGGATTCTCCACCCCTGCTGCGGCACCGGCAAAGACCTCGACGGTCATGCTCGAACCTTTGGCTGTGAATCGGCAGTCACCCTCCTCGTCAAGACCCTTCACCATCATACCTTCATCGTCATATCCATTGACTACCTCTCCGTCGATCAGAATCTTGCAATCGGTGGATGAGGGATGAAGAATCATCTCTGTGCCACGAAGCACCACCTGACCTGTTAAAATTCCGGGACGGCGAACAGCACTGTAAAACAGCTCGGCTGATATATCGGATCCGGTCTCAACCCTTACTCTTGTAGTCTGCAAGGGTGACCCACCTACATTGATGGTTATGAGTGACTCGGCATCTGCCTCGCCGCCATCCGCAGGATACCAGGGAAGGACCTCATATATGCCGTTGTCGTCGGGATTCACACCGGCTCCGTCAAGGAACACACTGAAATAACTGTTGTTGCCCCGGCTTCTTACTGAAAGAGGGAGATCATATCCGGGAATGAAGCTGATGATGTTCTCACCCTCCTCAAGGTCGTAGACCGTATCAGGGTTATCCCACATCTTGCTACGCTGCTCAGAAGCCTGAAGCACAAAGGGACCGTCGCCGATTACATTGACCTTCGCATCATAGGTGTCGCCCAGCGGATAAGCCACTACATAGAATGTGGTGGTTTCACCTGTGAGGATATTCTCTTCCGACATAACGCCATCCACCTCAGACTGCACGGTGTAGATATACCACCCCTCTTGCGGCGCCACATAAATATAAGGGCGTTTCTCCGACAATGAGAGCTTGAATTTACAGGTATTGTCAGGGCTCATGGTCACCGCTCTGGTAGAACCTAACTTCGGAAGAGTAATCGACTCAGAGATGGGCTCTCCCCCTTCGGTGAGTTCAAGAGGATTCTGCTGATACCAACCACGATAGAATTTGACTCCCTCAGGATTCATCACATAGGCCGTGAAATCTATATCGTCATATACCTTGGCCCTCCCCTCTACAGTGACGGTACAATCCTCCTTGATCCTGAGTCGCAGAGTTCCGTTGCGGAAAAGGTCGGTCACATCCTCACCATTCATTGTAAATGAATCATAGAGATAGTCTTCCGTATCGAAGTTAATGCCAAGATCTGAATCGCTCTTTACAGTCAGCTTCCCATCCTCAAAGGTGAGCCATTCCGAATATGTCCAGTCGAGCACCGACTTCACACATTCATCAAGGCCCTCAGGGAGAAGAAGAGTGACAGTGCAGTCAGTGACTACCGGCTCCTCCGTCTCGAATACCCTTACGGCCACCATGTCGCCTTCATGGAGCGGATCTACCACTATATCCGAGCTCCAGTCATACCTCTTCTCCAACGGCTCGCCATTGAGAGAGATGCTGTAGAAATCGGTGACACCCCTGATCGGTGAAAAGCTGCATGAGCTCACAAGGTCAGGGTCATATGTCACAGTGTTAGAACCGTTGGCAAGATAAACCGCCTCACCATTGCTCAGAGTGGTGCCGATCCATTCGGCGCCATTCTCCACGTCGACGGTAAAGGAACTGCTCCTGTCGATCGGGGCGAGAGTGAGCTCCATCTCTGACTGCGCTGTAAGGAACTTCCCCACATACATCAGACCGTTTCTCAACACAGGATTAATCTCAGAACCGTTGAGGGTAGCCCCTGTAATCTTATATCCCTCCCTGGCTATGGCATATGTCCAGTTAGCAGTGGAGAAATCCGTTTCGAAACTGACAGCCTCATCATCTTCCGGACCCACAACGGGTCCGGACAGATAGGAATCAGTCTTTATCTCTACCGCCCCCGGAATATTCCATCTGCAGGTAAATGTGAAGGCGTTGGCGGCCGCACAGAGAAAGAGAGCCGCCATGGTCATGATGAATCTGATTTTATTGACCGTCATAATCCAAATCCATTATTCGATTACAATCCAACTAATAAGATTCATCATCTCACAAGCACCTTCACGCTCGCACCATCAGAGACGGCGATATAAAGGCCACGCCCGAGAATGCCCAGATCGATCGATCCGAGAGCTCTTGCCACGAGAGAACCTGATGCTGTATATACAGAGATCTCACCCTCAGATTCGATCAGCGAACCATTGACCTTCAGCACATCCTGAGCACCCTCAACCGTGATATTGCCTACGCCGGTGTTGTCGGAGTCGAGAGGGAGACGGTAAATATCCTGAGTGTAGAAGCTGAGACCATCCTCATTCTCAGTGCCGTAATACACTACCAGACGACCTTCGTCGCCACCGAGATCGGGGATAATGCTTGTGAGCTGTCCTTTCTCTCCCGGCTCAACGGTGAGGAGAGTGTTGCCTTCAGGATTGCGCTCACTGCGAGGCTGCACCACCATAAGCTCCTCTGTGAGCACCGCACCCGGCACACCACGCTTCACGAGAATAAGATATTCCTGCTCCTCATCGCTGTGGAATACATCGGTATGCAGAGCATCACGGGCAATATAAAACTGACCATAGAGTACATTCTCACCGGCATTCACCATATCGATACGTTCAAAACGGCCTTTGGAATCAAGCCACATCACACGCATATAAGTGTTGCCATTCTCTTCGGCAGGATAAGAGAGCTCGACGGCATATTTATAGGAATCGCCGGAAGGCACACGGTCGATGTTAGCCATTATGAACTCAGGGTCAGCGTCCTCACTGACATCGAAGAGACTGGATGTCCAGAAATTCTCCTTTCCGGAGAGGATATCCACAAAACTGAGTCCGTAGCCGTAAGCACCGTTAGAGATGAAAATCTGTTGCGGCTCCTGACCCTCGATATCGCTCAGAGAGATCGCGGAATCGCAATACTCGGCAAGTTTGTGCACGAGGTTGCCCTCATGGTCATAAAGATAATATGACATAGAGGAATTGTCGCTGGCCGGGTTGTAGTTCTCCTTGCAGACCACGATCCAAGCCTTCCCCTCGGGAGCACCCGGGGCATCGAAAATGATATCCTCCTTATAGCGCATGTCGCCCACAGAGAAGAATGACGCGATAGCCATCTCATCGTCGGGATCCTTCATCACATCAATTTCCGTAGTGTAGAGATAATCAAGATTCTCCAGGCCGGCCTTGAACAACTCTACTCTCAGTTTATTCGATTCCCTCTGGGTCATCTCATCCATAATCGGATCATTATACTCATTCCAGAGAGGGTGCTCAAGACTTTCAAACACGAAATAGACATCATCATCACGACGGATGCTCATGAGGAAGGGGGAACCCTCCTGATCGCCGGGAAGATTAATCAGGGGTATGGAGCGCTCGGCAATGGCGCGATGTCCCTTGTCGTCGACAGCAGAGGCATAGACAGTCATGTCGAGGCGTGCAGAGGTGAGATAATCCCAGAAAGTGACGTCATCACCCTCGATATCCTCGTCGGAGGGGTAATAATCCGAGATGAAGGTCATATAGAAATTGTCGCTTCCATCAGCTTTTCTGGGCCCCTCGACCACATCACCGAGAAGATCAGGCACCACAGTCAGCACCTTGTCGTTTCCCTCGGGGGTCTTCTCCCCACCGAGAGTATACACCAGTGTGCGGTAATGGTTGACACCGGCNACACCCGTATTTATGGAGAGAGCCACCATCACCTCCAACTTGTCGTCGGTGTTGAAGAAATTACGGCTTATCACGGGAGCCAGTTCGATGCCGACCACATTTGTCTCGTCATCCTCATAAATCATATCCGACTTAATCTCACCGACGAGATTGAAATCGGGATCATAGATCGAGTAGGAATATGCACGCAGGATCTTCTGACGGAAATATATACCGTTGTCGGGGTCCATCGGGAGCACCTCATAGTCAAGATCGGCAGTATAATACCATAACTCACCGTCCGGGCCGTCAAGATCGCCCGTATAGGAAGCGGGTCCGAAAGTCACTGAGGGCTCATATCTCTCGTTCTGCCTCACAGTCTTTGCCCGGCTGCTCCCCGGAATCAAGGCTGAGGGATCTTTTACATTGGCAAGCACATTACGCTGCGCTCTCTTATAACTGAATGCAGAGAGGTCGGCTCTACCCTCTCTCACTGCGGCCNGGAGAGACATTCCCGAAAGGCCGACGATTCCTGCCAACAGCAGGCATTTCTTGGTAGAAATATTCATAAGCTGGATCATTAGGTAGTTTTGAATGAGCAAAATTAATCATAATTTGCAACAAATGCCTAATATTTAGGGGAAATATTAACAATTTTTCGGGAAAAGTTTGTTATCTTTGCATAATGTTTGTATAAACGACTTCGGATAGCTGATTTTTCATATAGAAAAGTCAACCGGCTTGATTAACTACAATTCTAAACCAACAGAAAAATGATAAACGAGATTCTTGCTTTCAACAAAAAATTCGTCGAGGAGCGCGGATTCGAGCGCTTCCTTACCGACAAGTATCCCAACAAGAAGATAGCGATAGTGACCTGCATGGACACACGCCTTGTGGAGCTTCTTCCGGCAGCCCTTGGTTTCCGCAACGGAGATGTAAAAATCATAAAGAACGCCGGCGCGACAATCACCAACCCGTTTGACAGCACCATGCGCAGTCTGCTGGTGGCCGTGTATGAGCTGGGAGTGACCGAGATAATGGTTATAGGCCACACAGGGTGNGGCGTACAGGGGATGGACAGCCGCGAGATGCTGCATATCATGAAAGAGCGCGGTGTGCCTGAAGCCAACATCAATCTCATGAAACACTGCGGGATTGATCTTGAAAGCTGGCTGCATGGATTTGACGACACCGAGGAAGCGATCAGAGAGACAGTCGATCTCATCAAAAATCACCCCCTTATGGTGCGCGACATCACGGTGAAGGGATATATCATGCAATCGGAGACCGGCGAGCTCACCCAGCTCTGACGGCCCCTCTACAGCCAAACCCCTAAGCTACAAATAGGACAATCAACGAAGAGAAAACCAGAGCGATGTTCGCCACCGCATACGTCACCGTATANCCGAGGTTGGGGACATCGCTCTGCAATGTATCCTGCACCGCACCGATAGCCGCCACGGCACATCGTGCTCCGGCCACACATCCAAGCGTCTCAGGCGTGGAGAAGCGAAANACCTTCCTCCCCAACAGTATGCCTACGGTCAAGGTAAAAATAGTGCATAAGAAACCCACGAGNAAGATCATCACTCCCGCCTCCTTGAGGCCCTGCAGGAAGGAGGCGCCGGCCGTGATTCCCACCACAGCTATAAACATATTGAGTCCGAGATTATTGAATATCCACAACACCGGGGAGGGGATACGCCCGTATGACGGTTTGCGCGTGCGNAGCCAGCCGAGGAAGAGACCGGAGAGAAGAGTGCCCGCGCTGAGGCTCAATGAGAGTGGAATCCCCTTCACCTTTATGGAGAGGGCCCCGATTATACAGCCGAGAGCTATGCCGAGTCCTACAAAAACCATATCGGTGGAGTCGGTCTGGCGGTCGGCATAGCCTATTGCAGAGGCGGCGTCGGTCACTTCACGCGGCATACCNACCAGAGTTATGACATCGCCCCGCTCCAGCACAGTGTTTTTCAAAGGTGGGATACTGAGNCCGTTCCGCTTTAAGGAGGCCACCACCACACCCCTCATATAATCCTTGCAACGCAACTCGGCAATAGTCATTCCGGCNGCACGGTTTCCGGCCACAGTGACGGGAGTTCGCTCCGCGCCGAAATTCAGAAGCTCATGATCGGTCACTTCAGGCCCGACATAACTGTTCATGTCGAGAATATCCTCTTTGCGGGCCCCCAACACGATGGTGTCGCCCTTATATATGANCTGATCAGGCTCCGGATTCTCTATCTCCCCCTTTATCCTNAGCCTCTCGACGAAAACCCTGAGATCATGACGTCGGAAAATATCCTCGATCTGAGCCACAGTCTTCGGAGTATCGAAATAAGAACACTGCGCCTTATAGGCACGGAAAGCGACAGGACGGTTTACGGGAATCTGTCCCGGNTCGGGCATAGAATCGCCGGAATCCATCTCCTGTTCAATTCTTGCCACATCCTCCTTTACCTTATCGAGGCCGCCAAGCATTCTCGGGCCGATATTGGAGAGAAACCATGCCGAGCCCACGGCACCGAGGATATAAGTGACCGCATAACAGGCGGGGATTATAGAAAGCATATATTTGCGCTGCTCAGCATCNAGCGGCATCTCACGCACAGTNTCGCCGAGNAATCCGAGAGATGCGGAGACCGTCTGCGACCCGGCATACAGACCGGCGGCAATTCCGGTGGAATACCCCATGAGGCGTGCGGTAAGAATCACGGTTNCAGCGCAAATCAAGGCAAGGATTACGGCGAAAACCATCTGCTTCACCCCACTCCCCTTGAAAGAGCGGAAAAACTGCGGCCCCACACTATATCCTATAGAGAAGAGGAAGAGGAGAAAGAATACGCTCTTCACCATGTCGGGAATCTGGATCTTCATCTGGCCGAATAGCACACCCACTATGAGAGTGGCCGACACAGCCCCCAGGCTGAACGACTTATACTTTAGTTTACCGAGCCAGAAGCCCAATCCGAGGGTAAGGAACACCGGTATGAGAGGATTTTTCTGAAAGAACGTTATCAACCAATCCATAACAACAGTTTTGATTTTTTCGCAGCATCGGCCACAGTTACAGTTTTATGACGGGAGAGGAATCGATTTATCCGACCGGAGAGGTAAGGAGATGCGGATAGATACTAATTTAACGCAGATGTGAATATGATGGTTGATTTCCCCGGATAAGTTGTCGAGGACAACAGCTGAAAAAGATATGGGAAAGGGTTAGAAAAGGTATGGGAAAGGCACAAAAAAAAATTGATTGTCATCCCGACAACCAATCTTCTGTTAACCTTAAAATCTAATACCATGAAAAACTCACTGCAAAATTAGATATTATTTTTCATATGGCAATAGCTTTGGTAAAAAAACTGCGCATTTTTAACACATTTTAATTCTTAAGGCTTGGTTTCACTGATTCTTTATCATAATTTTGCATTTGAAACCAACAAACATAATCATGAACCGCTTCAGCAAATACCTTCTAATGGCATCAATCACGGGAACGCTGGCCGGATGTTCATCAAATTCCAAGATAGAATATCCCGCAGCCCCTACCGACTCGACAGTGACAGACGAATATTTCGGAACCGTAGTGGCCGATCCCTACCGTCCGCTTGAGAACGACACGGCAGCCGCCACCCTCGAATGGGTAAAGGCAGAGAATGCCGTCACTGAGGAGTATCTTTCCAAGATACCCTACCGCGACAAGATAAGAGAGAGACTCACTCACCTGAACAACTATAAAAAGACCGGGATTCCATCAAAATGGAAAGATGGTAAATACTACTATTTCGAGAATGACGGACTCAAGAACCAGAGTGTGCTCTACCGCACTGACTCCCTCGGAGGCACCCCGGAAGTGTTTCTTGACCCCAACGCCCTCTCAGACGACGGCACAGTCGCCCTGCAGGGGGTGAGCACCTCAAACGACGGTAAATATACGGCTTATATCGTATCGCGCAGCGGCTCCGACTGGAATGAGATATTCGTGATGGAGACAGAGTCGAAAAAACTGCTCGACGACCATATCGAGTGGGCAAAATTCACAGGAGCCGACTGGAAGGATGACGGCTTCTATTACAGCTCCTACCCCCATCCCGAGAAGGGTAAGGAATTCTCCAACGCAAATGAGAACCACCAGATATACTACCATAAGATAGGGACGCCTCAGAGTGAGGACCGCCTCGTGTATGAGGATCCCAAGAATCCTCTGCATTTCCACACCGCCTATGTGCCCGATTCGGAAGACCTCCTGTTTGTGTCGGGCAGCGGCGAGGGATTAGGAAATTCACTGATGTTCAAAGACCTCAAGAAGGGTGGCAACTGGATAGTGATGGAGCCGAGCCAGGACTATGAGCTCAGCATCCAGGATGTGGTGGACGGCAAAGCCTACATCCTCACCAACTGGAACGCTCCCAAGAACCGCCTGATGGTGGCCGACATAAAATCGCCTCAGCGACAGAACTGGAAAGAGCTCATACCTGAAGGTGAGGGAGTGATGACAGGGATGCAACTTGCCGGCGACAAGATGATAGTCACCACCGAGAAGGATGCCTCCGACCATGCCTATATATATGAAAAAGATGGAAGCCTCGTTCGCGAGGTAGAATTCCCCACTTTCGGGTCGGTAGGCTTCTCCTCCGACAAAAAGCACGACGAGGTGTTCTATTCCCTCTCCTCTTTCACATATCCCGCCACACGCTTCACCTACGACCTCTCCACCGGCGAAAGCAAGATAATAGGTCAAGCCGAGATCGAGGGTGTCAACCTCGACGATTATGTGACTGAGCAGGTGTTCTATCCCTCGGCCGACGGTACAAAGATCCCTATGTTTATCACTTATAAGAAAGGGCTTGAGAGGAATGGCAAGAATCCGGTGTATCTCTACGGCTACGGTGGCTTCAACGTTTCGCTGACCCCCGGCTTCTCCCCCAACCGACTCCTTTGGCTCGAGAACGGCGGCATCTATGCACAGGCCAACCTCCGCGGAGGCTCGGAATATGGTGAGGAATGGCACCTTGCCGGCACCAAACAGAACAAACTCAACGTATTCAACGATTTCATCGCGGCGGCAGAGTATATGATCGACGAAGGCTGGACCTCACCAGACTATCTCACCATCGAGGGTGGCAGTAACGGCGGCCTGCTTGTAGGAGCCACAGTCAACATGCGTCCCGAGCTCTTCAAAGTTGCCATACCACGGGTAGGTGTAATGGATATGATGAGATATCACCTCTTCACCATAGGCTGGAACTGGGCCCCCGATTACGGCACAAGCGCCGATTCGAAAGAGATGGCCGACTATCTTCTGGCCTACTCACCCATCCACAATATCAAGAACGACGGCACACCCTATCCCGCCATACTCGTGACCACAGCCGACCACGACGACCGTGTAGTGCCGGCCCACTCGTTCAAATATGCCGCGACCCTTCAGGCCTCCGACACCGGTGACGCTCCGAAACTGATACGCATCGACAGCAAAGCGGGGCATGGTGGAGGAAAACCGATGACAAAGGTGATCGATGAATACACCGACCTTTACTCCTTTATCTTCAAAAATATCGGTATGACTCCGAAGAACTGACCACAGAGAGTGTGCAAGCAACCACCCCTGTAGATTACAGGCTCCAGGATATAGCTGCCTTGAGGACGAAGCTTGGACTCTCGTGAAAATTAAGATAGCTCTTTGAACGGGTGGCGGAAGTGACGCGCCCCGACATCTTGAAGGCGACTCCTGTCTGGACTTCACCATAGAAGTTTCGGGCGAGTCGCCTTTTATATTTGAAATTCGGGCGGAAAAGGGTCATTGTGAAGCGGCATTTATCAGGCCATCCCTCCACTCCCGGTTTGAAATAGAAGCTACGGGTGTCGAGATCTGCTCCACAACTGAACATATCGTTGGCGGTAGGCTTCCATTCCATGGCAAAGAGACCTCCATAGATATTAAGGGCAAGTTTATCGTTGAATTTATGCCGAAGCANAATTCCCGGGAAAACCGGAATTTTNGATGATGTATGGATAATGAAAACCGGTCCGACACCTATCTGAGTATCCTTTGTCATCTTGAAGATATAGACAGCTCCGGCCAATCCGGATATACGTCCNAAACAATGGTTTGACCATTCGGCATTCCCTATAGCCAGAATAGCAAGCGGCTTTCCGAACAGAGGGAGAAANCCGAGAGCGGTGAAGCCGAAGCTTCCGTAAGTATGGTTGCCGTTCAGTCCGATACCCCAGGCGTCGTAAGATTCAGAGAGCTGAGTGTCGGCGAAATTGGCCCATAGAGTATTAAANCGGGCGTTGGCCGAGAATGTAAGATAGGGCTTCTTGACAATTTCATAGGTCACCTTTCCCGACAGACAATCGGGGACAGCGCCGAAAGTATGGTCATAACCGGCCGTGATGTTTGTACGCACCATTCCATATCCGGACTCAGTGACCGGAGGATTTATNTCAAACTGCGCGAATATTANATTGTCGGAAAGCAGCAACATCATCAAAGAGAGGAAGATGACGCGCATCCGGGAAGAGGATACGAAATGACCGNGAGGGGCTTTATTAATCCAGATACACATAAAAGCGGGAGGAGGGGGTATAAATTCAGATATAGTTCAACTCTCAAAACAACACGCTGAGGGAAAAGGTTGAGTGCATAAATATCCAAATACTTCGGTTTAACAACTTTTTTGCATACATATAATCCATAATCGGAATTTTTTGATTAAATTTGCAGACTTTTTCTACAGGAACCAAGGATATATGAAGGTAATGAAATTTGGGGGCACCTCCGTAGGCAGTGCCCAGAGAATGAAAAATATGGTAAGCCTTGTCGCCGCTGAGGGAAAGGCTATTGTTGTGCTCAGCGCAATGTCAGGCACCACCAACAGTCTTATCTCCATAGCTCAGTGCATCAAGGATGGAGAGGAAGCCAACGCCATCAAACAGATCGACGACCTCGACAAGAAATATAAGGCTACGGCAGCCGAGCTTATCTCCGATCCCACACTACATATGCAGGCCATAGCCTACATCAACGAGATTCTTGCCAGACTGCGCTCCTATATCGGACGTCCCTGCACGGAAAAAGAGGAGAAAGAGATCGTAGCGTTCGGAGAGAAGCTCTCCACCACCCTTGTATCACTCTACATGAAAGAGATAGGGATGAATGCCGTGCTTCTNGACGCAACGGAATTCATGAGGATCACGCCCGATGGCGAGCCCGACCAGCAATATATCAAGGAGCATCTCAATGCAGTTGTAGCCGAGAATCCCGACTACGACATATATCTCACACAGGGCTTCATCTGCCGCAACCATCGTGGAGAGATCGACAATCTTCAGCGCGGAGGGAGCGACTATACCGCCTCGCTGATCGGAGCGGCCGCCGAGGTAGATGAGATCCAGATATGGACCGATATCGACGGCATGCACAACAACGACCCCCGCTTTGTGGAGGATACGAGTCCGGTGAGCGAGCTTCATTTCGATGAGGCTGCGGAACTTGCNTATTTCGGAGCGAAAATCCTGCATCCTACCTGTGTGCTCCCGGCAAAATATGCCAATATTCCGGTGAGACTGCTCAACACCATGCAGCCGGAGGCTCCGGGAACCGTGATTTTCAACACTCGCCCCACCCAGACCATCAAGGCAGTNGCGGCCAAAGATAATATCACAGCCATCAAGATAAAGAGCAGCCACATGCTTCTCGCATATGGCTTCCTGCGCAAGATATTCGAGATTTTCGAGAATCACCAGACCCCCATCGACATGATCACCACATCGGAGGTGGGTGTATCTGTCACCATCGACAACGAACGGTCGCTCAAGGAGATTGTGACTGAACTCAGCGAGCTGGGAGAGGTNACGGTAGACCACGACATGGTGATCATATGCGTGGTAGGTGATCTGGAATGGCAGAACCGCGGCTTCGAGGCGGAGGTGGTCAACGCTCTCCGTGAGATACCGGTGCGCATGATATCCTACGGCGGAAGCAACTACAACATATCGATGCTCATAAAGAAGGATGACAAGATCCGCGCACTTCGTCTGCTCAGCGAGAACCTTTTCTAAATTTTACAATCCCAACTACCTTTTGACTCTATGCAGAATACTCTTTTNCCACTTGGACGCTTCGCGGCGGTAGAGACACCGTTCTACTATTACGACCTCCGTCTTCTCGACGAGACACTGCGCCAGCTCAAGGAAAATTCCGCGTATCCGGGTTATTGNGTGCATTACGCAGTGAAAGCCAATTCNAATCCGGAGATCCTCAGGCGTATAGCCTTGGCGGGACTCGGAGCTGACACCGTAAGCATCGGGGAGGTGCAGGCAGCTGTGATAGCCGGNTTTCCGGCGAGGAAGA
Source organism: Bacteroides sp. (assembly GCA_014801605.1). Taxonomy (GTDB): domain Bacteria; phylum Bacteroidota; class Bacteroidia; order Bacteroidales; family Muribaculaceae; genus Lepagella. The sequence goes on along the minus strand of JAAVDU010000014.1, from coordinate 99,417 downwards.
TTGTCTTTGCGGGGGTAGGAAAGACCGACCGCGAGATACGCACTGCGCTTGAGATCGGCATCGGATGCTTCAATGTNGAATCNGAAGAGGAGCTTGACGCCATAGAGAGCCTGGCCGCCGAGATGAGGATGCAGGCTCCGGTGGCGCTTCGTGTGAACCCGGAGATCGACGCCCACACCCATCACTACATCACAACCGGACTTGCAGAGAATAAATTCGGGATAGCAATGGAGAAAGCCCCCGCGTTGATAGAGAAATGCCGCAAGTCGCAACATCTTGTGTTCAAAGGGCTTCACTTCCATATCGGGAGCCAGATCACCGACCTCACCCCCTACNGGATATTGTGTGAGCGGNTCAGGAAATTCATGGAGACGTNCCGGAATGTAANGATCGCCACNATCAATGTGGGTGGTGGTCTCGGAATCGATTACGATGACCCCGACGCCAATCCCATACCCGATTTCAAGAGCTACTTCGATATCTTCAAGGAGTGTCTGCCNCTTGAGAAGGGTCAGGAACTGCATTTCGAGCTCGGGCGTGCCGTNGTGGCTCAATGCGGCTCGTTGATCTGCCGTACAGTNTATGTAAAGGAGGGTAACGACAAGAAATTCGTGATTCTTGACGGAGGAATGGCCGCNCTTATCCGTCCGGCTCTCTATCAGGCACATCATAAGATAGAGAATCTTACATCGAAATCTGAGGAGACNGAGGTGTATGACGTGGTNGGNCCTATCTGTGAGAGCGCAGATACTTTCGGCACAGAGGAGCGTCTCCCCGTCACCAAGCGNGGCGATATTTTCGCNCTCCGCTCAGCGGGAGCTTACGGCGAGGTNATGGCCTCATGCTACAACTGCCGCCCTATCCCGCCGAGTGTATTCAGCCGCTGATAAATCCCGAGCCCCCATTCAGAAACCGTTTTCCACTTATGGATAAAGATAAATGTATCGCCGAGGACTCTACACTCGTCATGAAAAATGTGATGAGAGCCTCGGTGATGCCCTCTCCGGAGGGTTATTCAAGCCGTCTGGAATATTGGGAGAAACACGCCGGCCGTAGAGCCGGGAAATGTGCCCATGAGATCTGCGAGCGNCCTGCCACAGAGGGAGCCGTAGCCACCCGGGCATTCTCCGCCGACCACACNCGCTATATCTTCCCGGCCTGCGAGACATGCGCCCGCCGCACAGAGATGCTCTATATTCACGGCCCGCTCGTCGTTCTTCCGGAGTGAGNTTTTAAAAAAGGCGCAACACCTNACCNCCAACCTTACAATCAATGCATCATACCGACCTCATTCCCGACATCCCGCCTGTAGCCGCCTCCCAGAAAGAGGTGATGGNCTATCTTCGGCGCCGACCCTCCGGCATAACCTTCGTNCATGGCAAAGCCGGTGCCGGCAAATCATATATCATCAGGGANTTGGAGAAGAGAGTGAAGGGATGTCAGGTGCTCACCCCCACAAATCTTGCGGCAACCCTCTACAGCGGTGCGCGAACCCTCCACTCATTTTTTCGCCCCGGATTTGACAATTTCAAGAATGGCATACAGGATCCGCGCAACCTCGATATCAACAAATTCTATCAGATGAGCAGGGCACTCTCAGGAGTGCGGATGCTTGTGATCGACGAGNTCTCGATGGTAAGGTCAGACACATTGGAGATGATCCACAGACTGTGTGCCGGTGCGAAAGAGAACGAGCTCCCGTTCGGGGGGATACCGATAGTGCTTGTGGGTGATTTGTTCCAGCTCCCTCCTGTGGTGGAGAATGAAGCGGTGCAGGAGTATCTCGTGAANGAATACGGCGGGATATATTTCTACGACAGCCATGTGATCAAAGAGAATATCGGTCATATCAGGCTCTTCGAGCTGACCAAATCGTATCGNCAGAACAGCGATCCGGAATTTGTAAGGATACTGGATGCTTTCCGCTCACCTCTGAGTCTTGAGAAACGTAGCCGGCTGTTGGACGCCATNAATACAAGGGTGACGGACNCTTTGCCTGAGGATGCGGTGTATATAGCCTCCTCCAATGAATCGATNAACAGGATAAATCTCGGCCNACTCAACCGTCTGCCCGGAGAGATCAGGAGTGTGGAAGCCTGCTATAATGTCAGGCTTGCCGACGGCACAGGCTATNTCGACCTGCGGCACAGCGACCTGACCTCGCCTCATGACACCGTACCNATAGTNCTCCCCTCCCAATATGACGCATTGCTTAACTTCAAGGAGGGTGCAAGGGTGATGATCACCAAGAACAGCAAGATGGGTGGATATCAAAACGGACGACTCGGGACTATTCTCCATCTGCGCAAGGTGGGGAAGGAGAATCCGGTGGTCGACCTGAAGACGCTGAATGAGAAGGATATCGACTTCCGCACGCATTTCTTCGAGATACTCCTTGATGATTCCGGCCAGACGGTGTATTGCCCTAATCCGAACGACACTTATCTCAAGAGCCAGATTTCCGACGAGAGGTATGAGATGAGATATGATGCCNCCACCCATAAGATAATTAGGAGAAACCGTCTGCAGACCACCTACCAATTCCCGATCAAGCCGGCCTATGCCTTCACTATCCATAAGTCGCAGGGGCAGACATATACTAAAGTCATCATCGATCTCCACAGCCACATATTCGCACCGGGACAACTCTACGTGGCCTTGAGCCGTGCGAAATCGCTTGCAGGACTTTTTCTTACAAAACAGATCACCTACAGCGACATCATCACCGACGACTCAATCTTTCTCTTCCTCAACAAGGTGAGGATCGCCAACGAAGCCATCACGGATTNATGACAGGNAATCCCTGTTTATACACACATTGAGCCAACCATAGTTATCGAAACGAGACAATACATAGCTATAGATCTGAAGTCGTTTTACGCTTCGGTGGAATGTGTCGAGAGGGGTCTTGACCCTCTTGACACGTGTCTTGTCGTGGCCGACACATCACGCACCGANAAGACAATCTGNCTGGCGGTCTCCCCCGCCCTTAAGACAATAGGCACAGGGGGACGTCCGCGCCTGTTTGAGGTGGTGCAGAAGGTAAGGGAAGCCAACCGCAACAGAGGGAGAGCGGGGAAATCCTATTCGAAGAGAGTTCTCGACGCCCATCCCGAACTATCGATAGACTATCTTGTGGCGCCCCCGAGAATGGCCTATTATATAGAATACAGCACCCGTATCTACGAGATTTATCTACGGTTTGTCGCTCCGGAAGATATCCACGTCTACTCTATCGACGAGGTGATAATGGATGTCACCACCTATCTGCCATTGTACAAGATCACTGCTCATGAGCTTGCCCTGAGGATGATTCGTCAGGTTCTGGCCGAGACAGGTGTCACGGCCACTGCCGGAATCGGTACAAATATGTATCTCTGCAAGATTGCCATGGATATAGTGGCCAAGAGGATGCCCCCGGATAAAGATGGTGTACGCATTGCGGAGCTCGACGAGATGAGCTATCGCTATAAACTTTGGGACCACACACCACTTACGGATTTCTGGCGTATAGGACGAGGGATCGCCTCCAGGCTCGCCCCTTTCGGGATAACCACAATGGGCGACATAGCCCGCTGTTCGCTTGAACATGAGAATCTGCTCTATCGGCTCTTCGGGGTCAATGCCGAGCTTCTCATAGACCATGCGTGGGGTTGGGAACCGGTGACGATGGATCTTGTGAAAGCCTATCGGCCTGAGACAACGAGCATCAACAGCGGGCAGGTGCTTCAATCCCCCTACCCTGTGGAACAAGCCCGTACGGTGGCATTGGAGATGGCCGACGCCATATCCTTTGAGCTTATAGAGAAGCGACTCGTGACCGACCAGATTGTGCTGACAGTAGGCTATGACACGGAATCGCTTATCAATCCGGAGATACGCAGCAAATACCACGGCAAAATCACGATAGATTACTATGGCCGGCAGGTGCCGGCACATGCCCACGGCACCATCAACTTCGTGGAGTCCACCTCTTCCGGGAGTATTCTGAAAGATAAAGTCGGTGAGCTTTTCGACAGGATTGTCAATAGGGATCTGCTCGTGCGGCGACTTACCATCTCTGTTAATCACCTTGTAAGCGAAGAGCTTGCTAAGAGACGAGGGCATGTGCGTCAGCTGGATCTTTTCTCGGATTTTGAAGAGGAGGAGAAGAGTATGGAGAGGGAGAAAGAGAGAATGGCCAAGGAGCGTCAACGGCAGGAGGCAATACTGAAAATCAAGCATATGTATGGTAAGAATGCCATACTTAACGGTATAAATTACAAGGAGGGGGCCACACAACGCGACCGCAATAAGTATATAGGAGGACATCATGAGTAAGTATGANGATATAATCAACCTGCCGCATTACGAGCCAAANCATCCACGCATGCCNATGGCNNNCAGAGCGGCGCAGTTCGCACCGTTCGCCGCNCTGTCGGGCCATGAGGAGGCCATCAACAAGACAGCNCAAGAGGTCACCAACCACTTCTCTTAGGTTGATCCACCTACACATGTCAGTGGCAGAATCTTCAGTTAGGCAACCTATGGCAATCAGGACCGAGGANTNCTGTTTGGATGTTTGGAGATTAATTGTTATATTCGCAGAAAAATAANGNNTTATGAAGGGCAGNAANTTAAGATATCCGATAGGCGACCAGGATTTCAAGTCGCTCCGTGATGGAGGATTTGTATATGTGGATAAGACGCAATACATTGAAAAAATCCTTGAAGGGAGCAAATACTACTTCCTGGCTCGGCCNCGCCGCTTCGGGAAGAGTCTCTTCCTGTCGAGTCTGCGCTATTTCTTCGAGGGGAAGCGGGAGCTGTTCCAGGGGCTCTACATCGACTCCACCGACTGGGATTGGGAGGAGTATCCGGTGCTCTATCTTGATCTTAATACCGACAGATACGCCGAGAAAGGTGTACTGGATGATGTTCTCAATACTCTTTTTACAGAGTGGGAGGCGAAATATGAAGTACCTGAAATATCGGAAAGTATTTCACAGAGATTCAAAAACATNATTAAATGGGCTCATTTACATACCGGGAAACAGGTTGTCATACTCGTTGATGAATACGATAAGCCGCTTGTAGGCAATCTCGACAAGGAGGATAACTTCGAGCATTACCGGGCNGCNNTGGCCAGTGTCTATTCCAACTTCAAGAGTTCGGCAGAGCACATACGCCTTGTGTTCCTGACAGGTGTGAGCCGTTTCAGCAAACTGAGTGTCTTCTCCGACCTGAACAATATCAAAGACATAACTTTTGCCGATGATTTCGCNGATGNATGCGGCATAACCCAACGAGAGCTTATTGAGAATTTCAAAGTGGGGATTGAGAGACTGGCGCAGGAATACGGGGTATCATACGACGAGATATGCCTTCGCCTCAAGAGAAACTATGACGGCTACCGCTTTGCTAAAAAAGGGAGCGACATATACAATCCCTGGTCGGTGCTGAACGCTTTGGATCAAGAGCGTATCGGAAATTTCTGGAACGCCACAGGTGCGGCATCAATTGTCGGGAAAGTGCTCCGCGACGCCGATGTGGATGTAGAGGCTATCCTCAACGCCCGATGGGATCTCAACAAGCTCGCCGGACTTGACCTGCGCAATGCCGACCCTACCGCCCTACTCTATCAGACGGGATATCTTACCATCGGTGACTATGACTCACGAAGGGACACGGTGCGCCTGAAAGTACCCAACAACGAAGTGAAGGATGGTCTGTTCAACGACCTTCTTGAATGTTATGTAAAGGTACGTCGAGGCACTACCGAGAGTGTTGTCAGAAACCTAATTTACAGCCTGGAGGATGGGGAGCCGGAGAAGATGATGCAAGGACTTGACGCATACTTTGCCGGGGTGCCTTACGACATGAAGATGGACAATGAGAACAACTTCCACAACGCCTTCTACATCCTCATGACGTTGATAGGGATCGACACTGAAACGGAGGTACACACTTCCGACGGCCGCATCGACCTACTGATAGAGACCCCAAAATTCATCTATATCATCGAACTTAAATATGACTCCTCGCCGGAGGAGGCTCTCCGTCAGATTAAGGAGAAGGGGTATGCCGACAGGTTTGCCACCGACTCCCGGAAGCTCTTCCGTATCGGTGTCAGCTTCTCATCCGAAAAACGCAGAATCGAGGGCTGGAAGATAGAATCCTGACAGGATTCGGTCAGAAAAGACACTGCACCCCAAAAGCTATATGTATAACTTTTGAGGTGCAGTTAAAATTTTCCACTTTTCCCTTTGGAGGGATTTATGAGGATGGGCCTACGGATGATTATTTGCCGAAGATGCCGCCGAGCATACCGCCGGCTTTGCTTTTCAGTTCATCCACCACATTGCCTTTCAAACTGTCGAGATTGACATTTTGGAGCAGACCCTGGGCGCCGAGTTTTGAGATAATATCTGTGAGTGAAAGATTCTTAAGATCAAAAGATTTAAGAGCCTCAGTCACCTTTGAGATGTCGAAGCTGTCGCCGAACTTAGCGGTAAGCTGCTTGATAATTTCTTGAATGTCCATAATCTGAAGATAAATTTTGAGTTAATATTTTTATCTTAAACAAACAAACCCTGCCGATGGTTCGATGAGGAGATTTACTTTTACGGTGAATACCCCCAAAAAACATGTAGCCATTCTGACGAAACGACTGCACGCCAAAAGTTTTACACATAACTTTTGGCGTGCAGTTCAGACAAGATGAGGAGAGCTATATATTCCGGCGCTGAGTTACAGATTAATTATATCCTTTATTCTGCTCATAGAGTCCGGGGACATAGTAGAGCTGATTGTAAGGCACAGGATAGAACTCGTTCTTCTCCGGTGTGTAGTGAGCATCTTTGTAATACGCGCCATAAGCAGTGCCGTCGTATGTAGAGTTTGCCTCCTTGGCGAAATAAGTGTTCAACACAGAGGATGCGATACCCCAACGGCGCAGATCGAAGTAACGGCTGCTCTCCATAGCCATCTCAAGGCGACGCTCGAAACGGAGACATTCACGGGCATGGGCCTTGTCGCCGAAAGTAGCTGAGGAATATAAGGAGATTTCGCAGAAATCCTTGGCATAAGAGATATGCTTCTCGACAGAATCGGCTGCACGCTGACGGATATCGTTGATAATCTCCATTGCATCACCCAGACGGTCAAGCTCGATAAGAGCCTCGGCACGCATGAGCATCACGTCGGTGTAGCGGAATACATAGTCGTTCATGGCAAATGCCTGCCAGGAGCCCTCGAAGGTCTCACCTCCGCTACGCTGAGGCACATCCTTGAGAGAGGTGTAGAAGCCGTAGGTGTTCGGAGTGCGCGAATTGTCGGTAGTCATCATATACTCACTCTCATACTTGTAGGGGAAGGTGGGCATTCCGACAGTGTGGAAAAGACGCGGATCCCATTTCTGAGAGTTGACATTCCCCATTACCGGATAGGCATTCGTGGAGGCGTAGTCGTCGAGCATCGGAAGGCCGTCGCGGGTCTTGTAGGCATTCACGAGATTCTGCGAGGGCTTGTGGAAATCCCATCCGCACGACCACATTCCCCAACAACCATTGAGCATGTTGCTCCAGTTGGCACGTCCGTAGCGGGTGTTGTCTTCAGTGTACTGAGAGGTCTGCACTGCGAAAATCGACTCCTTGCTGTTCTTGTATTCCGGGAGGAAAATGTCGCCGAAATCCTCAAGATAGTCATACTGCGACTTTACCACAATATCAGTGTACTCCACTACCTTCTCCATATACTCCCTGTTGATGAAATCAACGCCGTCGGTGGCCTCATAACCATCGCCCCATGCGATTGTAAGATAACATTTGGCAAGATATGATGCGGCAGCTATCTTATTGGCTCTACCACCACCATCCTCCACGACCTCGGGGAGAGCCTCATAGGCCATCTCGAACTCCTTGATCACCTTATCCCATAACTCGGCATAGGTAAACTGGTTGTTGGGAGTCTGCTCCTGAAGATTGTTGCGGAATACATTCTCATCGATCCAGGGGATCTGACGGAACATCGTGAGGAGCTTGAAGTAGCTGTGTCCGCGGAGGAAATGCACCTCGCCGGTGCGCTGTGCGGCAGTCTTCTCTCCGAGTTTCTCCACGCCATAGTCCTGAAGGGCCACGAGGGCACGGTTGCAGCGGGAGATATTGCAGTACAGGCGATACCATAGCTCATCGAGCTCACCGGGAGTGGAGGTCAGTGTAGACCATATCTCCATGGGATGATAGCCGGTGTCGGTAGTGCCGCCGCCACCCTTAAGGCAGTCGTCGGAACCGAGGTCGCCGTAAGGCCAGAGATTGAAGGGATATGAAAACCAGCAGTCGCCGAGAGAGGCATAAGCGGCGTTGACCATTTTGTCGGGCTGGGAGTAAGCGAGATCGCCGTCTACCACACCGGTGGGGGGCACATCGATGAAACTGTTGCAGGAAGCGAGTCCGCAGGCCACAAGAGGGAGAATATATGATTTTAGAGATTTCATAATCTGAGATTTTTAACGCATTGAGTTAATCCTTGAAACTTATTAGAAGTCGAGCTGCAGGCCGAAAGAGAAGGAGGTGGGTATAGGATAAGCCCATCCGGGGTTCTCGGGATCGGTGCATGTTAGGCTCTTGCTCTTGATGGTGAGAAGATTCTGTCCGGAGACATAGACACGAGCNCTTGTCATGCGGAGCTTCGAGATGAAGCTGTCGGGAAGATTGTAGCCGAGCTGCAGTGTGCGGAGCTTGGCGTAGGAGCCGTTCTCCACGAAGTAGGATGAAGTCCTCCCCTCGTCGCCCTTATTGTTGGTGGTGAGCATCGGGATATCCGACTTGGTATTTACCACAGGGAGCCATGCGTCGAGCACACGCACACCCTTGTTGCTGCCGGCATCGGTGACGCTCCAGAAGTCGTTCTGGAATTTCTGATTGTTGTAGACATCCTGTCCGAGGACACCCTGCCAGAACATCGTGAGGTCNAAATTCTTGTAAGAGAATTCAAGGTTGAGACCGAAAGAGAGGTCGGGCACCGGATTAAAGATCCATGTCTGGTCGGCCGCCGTGATCTTGCCGTCGCCGTCGAGGTCGGCATATTTCATACCGCCTACGCGGGCGTTGTCCTGACCATAGGCGAGCACCTCCTCCTGCGACTGGAACAGGCCGTCGAACACATAACCCACGATAGAGCCGTAGGGCTGACGCGACTGCACGAGATTCTCCTTGGTGGTGTGGGCATACGAACCGGTGGTGGTGGCGGGGAGATAAGTGACGCGGTTGCGGAAGAAGTCGAGGTTAAGATTGGCCTTGTAGCCGAAGCCACATGCGAGTTCATCACGCCAGCCGATCTGGAACTCCATACCCCAGTTGCGGAGTGAAGGACCGTTTAACCAGGAGGCACCACCCTCACCCATCGAGCCGAGGTAAGCCGGGATTATGAGCATATCCTTCACATCCTTGATGTAGGCGTCGATTCCACCGATAAGACGGTTGCGGAAGAGGCCGAAGTCGACACCGGCGTTATATTGGATCGTGGTCTCCCATTTAAGGTTGGGATTGGCGGTCTGGCTTGCATAGTAGCCCGAGGGGAAGATGCCGCTCTGCTGAAGTAGAAGGTCGTAGGCCGTGGAAGTGACACGGTCGTTGCCGTAGTCGGCCACATAAAGGGCATAGCGGGCAGTGTTGGAGATAGCCTGATTACCGGTCTTACCCCAGGAGAGACGGAGCTTGAGCTCATCGAGCCATGACTTGTTGATATGCTCGGAGATGCGGTAGCCGAGAGTGGCAGCGGGGAATGTACCGTAGCGGTTGTTGGAGCCGAAGCGTGATGAACCGTCGTGACGGATGGTGAACGACGCGAGGAGAAGATCTTTCCAGTTATAGTCTACCTTTCCGAAGAACGATACAAGAGCGTAAGCCGATTTGTTGCCTGTGGCGCGTTCCACACCTGAAGATGCATCGGGATACATATACTCAGGTGTCTCAATATCATAGTTCTCGTTGTAGCCTGCAAAGTCTATGCGGCTCTGGCGGAACATCTCCATGCCGGCGAGCACTGTGAAATAATGCTGATCGCGGAGAGCGAACTGATAGTTGGCGGTGTTGGTCCAGGTCCACTTCGAGTCGTTGGCCTGAGAGAGTGTGGTGGAGTTGGTGTCGTTGTTTACGATATCGCTATGGAAAGTGTAATTGTAGGAGTGGATGAAAGCGGCGTCGTAGTCAAGACCGAAATTGGAGCGAAGCACGAGTCCCTTCACAGGCTTGATGTCGATATAGGCATTTCCGAAGAGGCGCCATACGTTGAGGGCGTTATCCTTGTTAAAAGCCAGTTCGCGGAGAGGGTTCTGACGGTCGGACATACTACCCACCGGGCCGGCGTATGTGATGCCGTCAGTCTCGAATACCGGGACAGCCGAAGGCATCTTGAGGGCGTTCTCCAAAGGCTGGCAGTCAACCTGCTCGGTGTAGGTGAGGGTGAAGTTCTCCCCTACCGTCACTGCGCGGGAGATGTCGTAGGATGAGTTCATGCGGGCCGAAATATTCTGGAAATTGGTGTATTTCAGTATACCCTCATTCTTCTTATATCCGAGAGAGAAGAAAGCTGTCCCCTTTTCAGAGGATGTGGATACAGATGCGTCGTAGTGTTGAGCGAAACCGGTGCGGGAGATCTCGTCGAGCCAGTCGGTGTTGGAGAGACGCATTGTCTTCTTGGCGTTGATATAACCGTCGTAACGACCGTTGACCGTATAGTTCTGATACTGTCCTGTAGCTATGTTGTAGACAGATATGGGATATCCGGAGGTAGCATTGAGATCGAGACCATAGCTTGAGGCGTAGGCAGCGGGATCAAGACCATCGTTGAGAGCGGCCTGCGCCATAGCCGTGGCATACTCCGGAGTGTTCATGAGCTTCATCTTCGACTGCGGAGAGTAGAACTGAGTGGTGAAGTTGGCATTGAAGCTCACATTGACCTTCCCGGCGCTCTTACCTTTTTTAGTAGTGATGATGATCACACCATTGGCAGCGCGTGAACCATAGATNGATGCTGAAGCGGCATCCTTGAGCACCTGCATGCTCTCGATATCATTCATGTTTAGAGAATTCAGAGTAGCTGTGGTAGGCACTCCGTCAATGATGAAGAGAGGGTCCTGAGAGGCATTGAAGGAGCCTATACCACGGATGCGTACAGATCCGGCTCCGCTCGGAGAACCATTTGCAGTGACGGTCATACCCGGCACCTTTCCCTGAAGGGCGCGCATGGGGTCGGTGTCGGAGGTAGTCTCAAGCGACTTTGTGTTGACCACCGATACGGAGCCTGTGAGGTCGGCCTTGCGGACGGTCTGGTAGCCCACCACCACAAGTTCGTCAAGCAGACCGGAGTCCTCATCAAGGTAGATTGTCATGGATGGCTGTGCGGGCACCTCGACAGTCTGGTAGCCTACATAGGATACTTTAATAGTGGAGCCTTCCGGCACTGTCAGATTAAAGTTGCCATCGATATCGGTGGCCGTTCCCTGGTTGGTGAGCACGCACATTACTGTGGCGCCGATCAAAGGTTCGTCGTCGACACGCGACATTACGATTCCGTTCACAGTAATCTCCTGTGCCTGCGCCATGACTGCGAGGAGCAGAAGCATGATTGCGCTTAGGATTCCTTTTTTCATGTTATGTCAGTTTTGGTTAAAGATTATTCCTTTTCCTGAAACCTCACCTCCACCCTCCGCGGCTTCAGGCGGCTGTGAAATTCTGTCGCAAAGTTAACATCAACATTTCCAAAGGTGATAATAAATTTGTTGGGAGCACTATAACAAAGCGTGGAATGCAAGATTTGTGATAGCACTCACAACAAATCTTACATTCCACGCCGTAAATTTTCAACTATAAGCCCGATTTCTACAAATCGGTTGCTTAAGAAACCCTACTCTCCGGCCAGTCGGGAACGTGTCTCCGAGGGGGTCTCGCCATACGCCTCACGATAGCATTTGGTGAAATAGGCCGGCGTCGAGAACCCTACCTCATATCCTATTTCAGAGATGGAACGGTCGGTGGATGTCACCAGACTGCGTGCCTTCTTAAGGCGCAGCGTGCGGATAAGCTCTACCGGTGAGTAGTTGGTGAGCGACTTGATCTTGCGGTAGAACTGTGTGCGCTCAAGNCCCATTCCGGCGGCAAGACTGTCGACTGATGTATCAGGATTCCCCATCTCCTTCTCGAAGAGGTCGAGGAAACGGTGATAGAATTCATTGTCGATGTCGGTGTGTCGCGGCTTCTCTTTAGCAGTTTTCTCTANTGGAGTTTTCTCCTGCGGTTTCTTNTCNTGCGGCTCTCGCTTCGGTTTGTCGGGCANCGTAGAGGAGCTCCAGAGATCCTTGATGATTTTNCTGTTCTTTATCAGACTTGCTATTCTTGCCTTGAGCACATCTGTGGAGAATGGCTTCGAAAGATAGCCGTCGGCTCCGTTCTCATAACCCTGCACCCGCTGCTCATCCATCGAGCATGCCGTGAGCATGAGCACCGGGATATGTGAGGTGGTGGTCTCCCCTTTCAGCAGGCGACAGCACTCCAGACCATCCATGCCGGGCATCATCACATCGCAGATGATGAGATCGGGAACATACTTCACAGCCCTTTTCAATCCCTCCTTTCCATTGGGAGCCTCTATCACATTATAATCCTCCTGCAGGAGNTGCTCCACCATCTTNCGGATNTCCCGGTTGTCGTCGATCACAAGGAGGAGAGGCTTCTCCGAATCAAACATTTTCTCGGCGTCNATNGANTCGAGCTCAGTCTCCACAGCCGACGCGCCGATATTCTTCTCCACCGTCTCGGCCGAAGTGGCCACGTGNGTCACNGGTAANCGCAANGTGAAGATGGTGCCCTTGTTGAGCTCGCTCTCTACCGAGATCTCACCACCATGAAGCTCCACAAAGGCTTTCACCAGCGAGAGGCCTATTCCACTCCCTTTGGGATGAATACGGTCTACCTGATAGAACCTGTCGAATATATTGCCGAGATCCCTCTCGCTGATACCCTCGCCTGTGTCGGCCACTTTCAAAGTGAACACCGTAGAAGAATCGCCNCTATTGGNCAGATCGTATGAAACNGTGATAGAGCCATTGTCGGGAGTGTACTTGAAAGCGTTCGACACAAGATTGAAGAATACACGCTCCATCTTNTCCACATCGATAGCCATCGGAACGGGAGCAGAACCCTCAGGAGCCTCAAGCCGCAGTTTTATATCCCGTTTCCTCGCCACCTGATGAAACGACTCAAGCCAGTCGGCAAGTGTTTTCCTCATATCCACCTCTGTGAGATGAAGCTTAAGCTTTCCGTTCTCATATTTCCTGAAGTCGAGTATCTGATTGATGAGCCTCTGCAGGATTCTCACATTCTTGTGGGCAATCCTCACCAGCGATTTCTGGGAATCAGTGAGATTACGCGCCTCGGCAAGCTGTGCCACAGGCTCCGAGATAAGGGTGAGAGGAGTGCGCAGGTCGTGGGAGACATTGGTGAAGAACATGAGTTTCGATTGGGTGGCCTCCTCAAGCTTTGCATTCAGCTCCTTCTGTTTGTCGCGCTCCTCGGCAAGCAAGCGGTTGCGTTCCATCAGTTCGGCCTGATGGCTACGGTTTTGCCAGAAGGAACGCAGAAGGAGGAAGAAGACCCCGCAAAGGAGCACAAGAATGACGATAAGGGCATAGAAGAGCACCGTCTGGGAGGAGTGGCGCTCCCAATAATCGTCGATCTGACTTTTGAGGGTACGGATTTTGCCGGTCTCCTGCTTCAAGGTCTCGTTCTGCAACAGAAGTATATCTGCATTTGTGCTGTCAACGGCCGAAGAGAGCGGGAGGAGGGTCTCTCTGCTGTAATTCTCCCCTTTAAGTATCTCAATAGCAGTCTGAATGAGGCGATGCCCCTCTGTAGGATACAGGAAGGTCGCGTCGATCACTCCGTCGGCCACAGCCCGGATGCCGATTTCAGGGGCCGCATCTATCCCTATCACCTTGATATTCGGCATCCCGAGCTTGCGGGCCACTTCGGATGCTCCGATAGCCATGCGGTCGTTGTGGGCGAAAATCAGTTGTGTGTCAGGATGCCGGCGGAGAAGGGAATCGGCCACTACCATAGCCTCCTCCTTATTCCAGTTGCCCGGAGCCGAACCCAGGATGACACCACCTTGGGACGTAAATTCCTCAGTGAAACCATCATGACGTCCATCAGCGGGGGTGGAACCGGGAAGGCCGTATATCTCTATAGCTCTCCCTTTTGGTCCGGTAAGGTTCAATGCGTAATTGGCGGCAGAGGCTCCGAGGCCCTTATCGTTCACACCGATATGGGCCGTGTAGGTGTCACCTATGATGTTTCTGTCGAATATTATCACCGGCACCCCCTTCTCATATACCTCCTTAATCACCGGAGTGAGAGCGGCGGCCTCGTTAGGCGACACGATAATGACATCGAAACCATTGTCGACGAAATAGTTGATATCGGCAATCTGTTTCTCATTGCTGTCGTCGGCTGAACGTATCTCCACCTCGGCCTCGTCGTGAAGCATGATCTCGCGTCTGATCTCATCGTTCATTTTCTCGCGCCAGTCATCAGAACTGCATTGGGATACTCCTATCCTGTATTTCGCGGGGCGGCTGCATCCGCAGCAACAGAATATCAGCAGAATGAGAACGATGAAGTGAAAATGAGTCTTCATGTAGCTGAATAAGTGTTAGTTTGACTTACAATTGCTGTATATGGAGCGATATATGCAACCGCTCCATATACTAATTTTCGCAAAGATAAGCTTTTTTCACGATATATCAGCTTTTTTTCAAAAAAATCTACCGCTCTTTACAAATTCTCTTTATAAATTGAAACGACGGCGGCAGTAGTCAAGGAAGGCACGGTTTACCATCCGAGTCCCTCCCGGNGTGGGATAATCGCCTGAGAAATACCAGTCGCCGGGGCAACCGGGCACAGCATCATGAAGCCCCTCCAATGTCTGGAAAAGGAGTTCCACCCGAGCGTTTATATCAGGAGGGGTGAGCATCTCCGCCATCCTCTCCGAAATCTCCTCATCGGTGAAGGGTGCGTAAAGATCTTTCACCACATTTCGCTGTTCGGCAGGTGATAAGTCAAGATTCGCGGCACATTCCTCATATAGGGTGGTGATCAGACTCTCCATGCCGCGTTGCTCTATCAGGCTGATACATGCACGGAAAGCCGCAAGCTCCTCGAGTGCGGGAAGGTCGATGCCGTAATAGTCGGGATATCTCACCTGTGGGGAGGAGGATACGATTATGATGCGCTCCGGCTTCAGGCGATCGAGTATCCTGAGAATCGACTGGCGGAGTGTCGTTCCCCTCACTATGGAATCATCGATGATTACCAATGTGTCCTCATTGCTTCTGACGCATCCATAGGTGACATCGTAGACGTGAGCCGCCAGATCGTTGCGTGAGCTCCCCTCAGAAATGAAGGTGCGTAGCTTGATATCCTTAATGGCTATCTTCTCTGTCCTCACCTTGCGCCGGAGAATCTCCTCAAGAGCACTNTCCGTGAGCNCCCCACCGGCGGCGAGTGTGGCTATCTCCTTGCTCCGGCGCAGGTCGAGAGTGCGTGTAAGCTCCTCTGTCATACCCATGAACGCCACNTCGGCAGTATTGGGGATGAATGAGAATACCGTCTTGTCAAACCTTCCCTCTATCATCCGCATAAGATCAGGCACCACATTCGCTCCCAGACGCTTCCGCTCCTTATATATATCGGCGTCGCTGCCGCGTGAGAAATAGATGCGCTCAAAGGAACAGCGGCGGTTGTCGCCTGCCGGAATTATGTTTACNGTCTTCAATTCTCCNGCAGGATCAATGAGTATGGCATCCCCGGGGAGCAGCTCNTTCACATTCTCCCTGTCGACATTGAAAACGGTCTGNATGACGGGACGCTCGGAGGCGGCCACAATAATCTCGTCGTCGGCATAATAGAAAGCGGGGCGGATGCCGTTAGGGTCGCGCATCACGAATGTGGAGCCCGAACCGGTAGTGCCGCATATCACGTATCCTCCGTCCCATGTAGGGGCACATTCCTCCAGCACATTGGCAACATTCAGCTCCTCCTCGATTTTCGAGGCGAGCGGAATACCGGCGAGACGGTCGCGCCAGCGGCGATACACCCTGTGGTTCTCCTTGTCGAGGGAGTGTCCGATCTGTTCGAGGAGAAGCACCGTATCGCTGTAAAGCCGGGGATACTGCCCTGAAGCCACAACGCGACTGAAGATATCGTCTACATTGGTCATGTTGAAGTTGCCGCATAGCATCAAAGCCCGCGACCGCCAATTGTTGCGCCGTAGGAAAGGATGAGTGTATTCAAGACCACTCCGTCCGGTGGTGCTGTATCGGAGATGCCCCATATACACCTCCCCTATAAAGGGTGTGAAACGTTCCACCTCCTCGGCCGGAAGAGAATTGACATCGGCAGGAACCCTCCTCCCGACTCCGGCGAATATCTCGTCGATGGCCCCCGCTCCGAGAGCCCTCTCACGATAGACATATTCATGTCCGGGAGGGGTCTGAAGCTTCACAACCCCTATTCCGGCACCCTCCTGCCCTCGGTTATGCTGCTTCTCCATAAGGAGATAGAGGCGGTCGAGCGCATAGGTGTAGCTACCGTATTTCCTTTTATAATAATCGATAGGCTTGCGCAGACGGATCATCGCGATCCCACATTCATGTTTGAGCTGTTCCATATCACTCCTCGCTTTTTCTGATGGCGGCCTTTATGAAATCTATGAAGAGGGGATTCGGGTTGAGCACCGTCGAGGAATACTCGGGATGATATTGCGTACCCACATACCATCTCTTCCCCGGAATCTCCACTACCTCCACAAGATGGGTGGAGGGATTCTCACCGACACATCTCATGCCCCCCTTCTCAAACATATCCCTGAAGGCATTGTTGAATTCGAAGCGGTGGCGATGTCGCTCGCGGATCTCTGTAGTGCCGTAAGCCTTCGCTGCTGTGGAGTCAGGGGCAAGCCGGCAGTCATAGGCCCCGAGGCGCATAGTGCCTCCNAGGTTGGAGATCCCCTTCTGTTCATCCATGAGGTCGATCACATTATAAGGTGTGGCAGTGTCCATCTCCATGGAGTTGGCCCCTTCGAGCCCCAGCACGTTGCGGGCGAANTCTATGACCATGCACTGCATACCGAGACATATGCCGAATGTAGGCATATCATTCTCACGACACCATTTCAGAGCCACAAACTTACCCTCTATGCCTCGCTGACCGAATCCGGGAGCCACCACTACCCCGTCGAGATCTCCGAGCAGAGCCCCTACATTCTCCTCCGTCACTTTCTCGGAGTGGATGCTCCGGAGGTCGAGCCTGCGATCCTCATACACCGCTGCCAGACCAAGCGACTCGCTTATGGATTTATAGGCATCCTGAAGCTCCACATACTTCCCAACGAGACCGATCTTCACCGTCTTCTCCGCATGACGAAGTTTTTCAAGGAAATGCATCCAGGGAGCCATATGAGGCTCACCCTCCACCGGCACCCCGGTCTTCCTCAGCACNATCTCGTCGAGATGCTGGGCATGCATGAAAAGAGGCACCTCATATATGGAGGGGGCGTCGACCGACTGTATCACGGCATCAGGAGAGACATTGCAGAAATGCGCTATCTTTCTGCGCATCTCAGCCGGAATCTCATGCTCTGTGCGCAACACGAGGATATCGGGCTGTATGCCCACCTCCTGAAGCATCTTCACCGAATGTTGGGTAGGTTTNGTCTTCAGTTCCTTAGCCGCCTTGATATACGGTACATAAGTGAGGTGTATACAAACAACATTCCCTTCCAACTCCCAGCGTAGCTGACGCACGCTTTCGAGATATGGAAGGGATTCGATGTCGCCGACAGTGCCGCCGATTTCCGTGATAACGAAGTCGAAGTTGCCGGTATTTCCTAAAAGTTTTACGTTCCGTTTGATCTCATCAGTGATATGGGGGATGATCTGCACCGTCTTTCCGAGATAGTCACCNTTGCGCTCCTTCTCTATCACATTCTGATAAATTCGTCCGGTGGTGATATTGTTGGCCCGGGTGGTGGGAGTGTTGGTGAAGCGCTCGTAATGCCCGAGGTCAAGGTCGGCCTCATGGCCGTCGGTGGTGACGTAACACTCGCCATGCTCGTAGGGGTTGAGAGTGCCGGGGTCGATGTTGATATAGGGGTCGAATTTCTGGATGGTGACTCTATACCCCCTCGCTTTGAGCAGACACGCCAGCGAGGATGAGATGATTCCTTTGCCAAGCGACGACACCACGCCGCCCGTGACGAAAATATACTTTGTTTCCATCAACTGTTATTGATTAGGGTTTGATAGCGCAAAGTTACGAAAACTATTCCTAACATCATAATCCATATGTCGGGCAGTTGCATCAGCCAAGGAGGTAAATTAAAGAGCTACAGCTATAAATAATTGTGTAAAAACTATAAAAAAACAAGGCATACAACATATATTGCAACATATGCACGGTTTGTTATACCCCTCATAGCTANCTTTGTAATAACTTTGCGGTGTGAAAAATTTCCGACGCTTCCACTCCAGTGAAGCGACAGGGAATGGATCATAAGGTAAAAAAGATTGTTGAAGGTATTTTTTAAAACAAAATCTAATCTGACCGAAAATGAAAATAAGGAATAGCGCAATGACTCTTCTCTTGGCAGGCAGTTCACTCCTGACCGCCCCCTCTGCCCTCGCAGGCGAAGGTGTTGAGGTGAACCACCTCGGAATAAACAATACCCTCGTAAGGGTGACCGGCGACAAGGACCTTCTCATACTCCCCATACAGGAGAGCATCGAGGATGCGAAGATCGACGTGATAGTCGACGGCAAGGTGGCCGAGACTTTCTATGCACGCCTTGCACAGTCGAAGACCGATTTCACAGTGCCTTACGACCTCACTAAATATAAAGGCCACGATGTGGTGCTCAATATCATCGCCAACCANGGCCGACAGAATATCAGGGAAGCCAAGGATGCCGTGTGCTGGCAGTCGATAACCCTGGCTGATTCTTTCGACACCACCAACCGCGAATTGAAGTATCGTCCCTTCTATCATCAGTCGCCCGAATACGGCTGGATGAACGACCCCAACGGTATGTTCTATGAGAACGGAAGATGGCATCTCTTCTATCAATGGAATCCCTACGGATCGAAATGGCAGAATATGACCTGGGGACATGCCACCTCTACCGACCTCATCAACTGGGAGCATCATGGAGCGGCTATCGTGCCCGACGGCCTCGGCTCGATCTTCAGCGGCAGCTGNGTGATCGACCGCAACAACACTGCAGGATTCGGCCGCGACGCCGTCATAGCCCTNTACACCTCAGCNGGAGCGAGCCAGATCCAGAGCCTCGCCTACAGCAACGACAACGGCATGACATTCACTCCTTACAAAGGGAATCCGATCCTNACTCTTGAAAGCGAGGCCCGCGACCCAAATATGTTNTGGAACGACCGCACCAAGGAATGGAATCTGATCCTGGCCCATGCCCTCGACTTCGAGATGCTGATCTTCACATCGCCCGATCTCAAGAAATGGACTCTTCAGAGCGCCTTCGGAAAAGGGCTCGGCTCTCAGGANGGAGTCTGGGAGTGTCCCGACCTCTTCGAGCTCCCTGTGGATGGCACCGACAGAAAGAAATGGGTGATCATCGCCAATATAAATCCCGGNGGCCCCTTCGGCGGCAGCGCCACACAATATTTTATAGGNGACTTCGACGGAAAGACCTTCACCCCCGACAAGGATGCTTCCGGAAAAGTGCCCACCAAATGGATGGANTTCGGAAAAGACCATTATGCCACCGTAAGCTGGAGCGACGCNCCTGCCAACCGGCGTGCAGTGATAGGATGGATGAGCAACTGGCAGTATGCCGCTGATGTCCCCACACAGCAGTNCCGCAGCGCCAACACACTTCCCCGCGATGTGGAACTCTTCACCGGCGACGACGGACAGGTGTATCTCGCATCTGTGCCTTCTCCCGAAATGGCCAACCTCAGAAATGCGGTCGTGGCATCGGCCTCTAANAAGGGGCTCGGCAAAAAGCCCGCTTCATTCAATCTTCCCGCCGCGAAAAACGGCGCNTGCGAGATTGTAGCCGATATCGACGCCAAGTCGGCCTCNGAAGTGACTCTCACCCTCGGCAACAAGATCGGTAATAAGGTTGATNTTGTATATAATGTAAAAGAGCATACCATCTCTGTCGACCGNCGCGAGAGCGGTATCGTGAACTTCAGCGAGAACTTCCCCTGCGTGACTGTGGCTCCGACCTTCGAGAANAANGGGAAACTGAATCTACGNATNTTCCTTGACTCCTCGAGTGTGGAACTCTTNGCCAACAATGGCAAATCGGTGCAGACCAACCTTGTCTTCCCCGAAGAACCCTACACCACCCTCTCTCTCCGNGCCGNCGGAAACGCGCGCCTNGANAACCTCAAAATATANTCCATCAAATAAAGAAATTCCNTTATGACAGCAACTGATAAAAAAAGCTCACTCATGCAGCTGGTGCCCGTGATGCTCTGCTTCTTCACCATGGGCTTCGTCGACCTCGTAGGCTCGGCCACCAATTTCGTAAAGGCTGACCTCAACCTCTCCCCCTCACAGGCAGGTTTCATCCCCTCACTCGTATTCTTCTGGTTTCTGATCTTCTCTGTGCCCACAGGCATTCTCATGAATAAGATCGGCAGAAAAAAGACCGTGCTTGTGTCGCAGATTCTCACCCTGATTTCGCTCGTGATCCCAATTCTCGGCTCAGGATANGCCACCATGCTGATAGCCTTCTCCCTTCTCGGCATCGGCAACGCAGTGATGCAGACATCACTCAACCCTCTCGTATCGGGACTTATCTCTCCGAGCCGTCTGGCCTCCACACTGACCTTCGGACAGTTTGTGAAAGCTCTCGCATCTCTTCTCGCTCCCTATCTCATGGCCTGGGGCGCAGCTCACCTCATGCCCACTTTCGGACTTGACTGGAGAATTGTATTCCCGGTGTTCGCCATCGTCAATATCCTTTCGATCAGCATGCTCAGCGCAACTCCGATTCAGGAGGAACGTCCCGACCGTGTGACCGGCTTCATGGAATGTGTGAAGCTTCTCAGCATCCCCTTCGTGTCGCTCTGCTTCGTAGGCATCATGTGTCATGTAGGTATCGATGTGGGCACCAACACTTTCGCTCCCCAGATACTGATTGAGAAATTCGGGCTTTCCACAGCCGAGGCTGTGATCGGCACCCAGATCTACTTCTACTTCCGCACCGGCGGTTGCCTCGCAGGCTCTTATATTCTCACTCGCGTCTCAGCCAAGCTCTTCTTCATCATCAGTGTTATCGCAATGATCCTTGGAGTGGTGTTCATGTTTATCGCATCGTCGCAGCTGCTCGTGCTTGCCGGCATTGCATTGATAGGGTTCGGCAACTCCAACATCTTCTCGGTAGTCTTCGCGCAGGCACTCAACCGTCAGCCGAGAGAGAAGAACGAAGTGTCAGGTCTTATGATCATGGGTCTCTTCGGGGGCACAGTGTTCCCCCTCTGCATGGGCTTCGCTCAGGATGGCATGGGCATTGCAGGTGCGGTAGGTGTGATGGCGATAGGTGTGCTCTATCTCCTCTACTTCGCCACTCAGATCAAGAGCGAGAATGTCTGATTTCAACATATCACGCATATAGATGTTATAAACATATATACAGTAACATTACCCTACAACCAGAAAAACGGAAAAATTATGTCAGATAACAAAGAGAAAGTAGTGATCGGAATGGGTGAGGCACTTTGGGATGTGCTCCCCGAGGGAAAGAAAATCGGTGGTGCTCCCGCCAACTTCGCATACCATGTATCTCAGTTCGGACTGCCAAGCTGTGTGATCAGTGCAATCGGCGACGACCATCTCGGTAAAGAGATTGAGGAGAATTTCACCTCCAAGGGTCTTAACCATAAACTTGCCGTTGTCCCCTATCCCACCGGCACTGTCCAGGTGGAGATCGATCAGGCCGGTATCCCCCAATATGATATCAAGGAGAATGTGGCATGGGACAATATCCCCTTCACCCCGGAGCTNGAGCAGCTCGCCAAGCGCACCCAGGCCATCTGTTTCGGCTCTCTTGCCCAGCGTAATATCGTGAGCCGCGAGACAATCAACAAATTCCTTGACGCAATGCCCAAGACTCCGGAGACTCTGGTGGTGTTCGACATCAACCTCCGTCAGGGCTTCTACAACAAGGATATTCTCTGCAACTCGATGGAGCGTTGCAACATCCTGAAGATNAACGATGAGGAGCTCATCACTATCAGCCGTCTCTTCGGCTATCCGGGCATTGACCTTCAGGATAAGTGCTGGATCCTTCTCGGGAAATACAATCTGAAGATGCTTATCCTCACATGCGGCGTCAACGGCAGCTATGTGTTCACCCCCGGCAAGGTATCCTTCCAGCCCACACCTATGGTGGAGGTAGCCGATACGGTTGGTGCCGGCGATTCATTCACAGCCGCCTTCATCGCCTCGATACTCAAGGGTGCTTCCGTGGAGGAGGCTCATGCCAAGGCCGTGCAGACATCAGCTTTCGTATGCACCAAGAAAGGCGCCATGCCGATCCTCCCTGCAGAGATCACTGAAACGGTATAAATATATGTGAGGATAGGGGTTTTCCTCTCAGTCTCTCCTCGGAGGACTTAAGCTTATTGGAACTCGTAATAGAAATATCTTTAGAGAAGAATGCCTATCCAAACCGGGGGAGCGTCGTAGTGACTACGGCGCTCCCCCAACTCTTATTCTCCTCGTGCTTTGTTATCCTCATTCTTTATTATCCTCCCCGGCATCCTCCTGAGGTGTCCGGTCGATGGTGTAGATAAGTTCATTGTTAGTATCCTGAGCTTTTGTATAGATCACAATCACAACTATGATGCCCNCTATGAGTCCGACTAAAAGTCCGACACTGCCACCGATGTTGATATACTTTGTGATAGGTTTATCGGGATTCAATCCACTGTTCAGAGTGAGTGCGAACCAGAGTAGCCACAGTATGGTAAGCGGCATTTCCACTATGAGTTGGATAAGACGCTGTCTTTTCTGTGNNGCCAGCTTCTCCTTCAGCTTCAGCAGCGGCATAGTCAGGATGTTGTTTGATGTGATGCCGAAAGTGTAGGAATCGACCCACGTACTGATAAATCCGATTATTATGAATACAATTCCCGGCCATATGGATACCCGGAACAGATAAAGCACTCCTATGAATATCAGCCCGAAGAGAGGAGTGGATATTGCCTCTAACTTAACAAAGGTGTTCAGCCATGAACTACGTTCACGCATAGCCTGGCGCATAATCTTATCGTTTACTATTCTCGATCGGGTCAGTTCCTCACGAAGCATTGTGATCTGAGCTTTCAGCTGTTCCAATTCATCGGTATCAGCGCCTCCGCTTTCAGAAATTACATCCCCACCACGCTCTCCACTATAGTCGATAGGGCCGACGTTAGTCACAATATTGTGATTATCCCTCTTCAGTATATCTTCATTTTTCATCGTCTTTCATCTTTTTAAGTTTCTCCTTGATTCTGATTAATCTCACTCCGACATTTTTAGGCTCCAGACCTACAATCTCACCGATCTCGTCGTATGGCATTGCCTCAAGCCACAGCAGCACTATAGCACGGTCAATGGGTTCGAGTCGGGTGATTCTTCTNTGTAGGGTCTCTGTCTGCTTACCTACCACAGTATCGGGTTGGAAAATATCGGGTGAGAGATCAAGAGGTTCGGTTTTTATCCGTTTCTTTCTTTTATAAGATATACAGGTGTTGAGCGCTATCCGGTATATCCATGATTTCATCACGTTGCTGTCGATATCATTGCTCCGGCATGAGAATTTTCCACTCCTTTCAGAGTCGGCACCTTTATAGGACTTCAGTCCTTTCCAGATATTTACGAGCACTTCCTGAAATATATCGTCAGCCTCATGACGGTTGGAGGCATACATCAGGCACACGGAATATATGGCAGCCTTATGCCTCTCCACCAATTGTTCGAAGTATTTATCAGGTCTATCCATTGTCTTCAGTTTAATCGTGTCATCATGTTTCCGGCGAATCCGTGTTCATCCCACAGCCACCGAAGTATCATGAGGACTTCCTCTGTCTATAAGACGCAATCCCACCCGCTTTACTACATCCTCCGGAATTTTTTTCATCATGAGGGTCGATTGAAAGGCCGATTAGCGTCCACTTTAGGAATTCGCGTTGCCTAAAAGTTAATCTTATTTATAATAATGTGGTTAGTGCATATGTTGATATAATATATAACGATGTAGACATCTGTCGCAATCTTCAATCCTCACTATATTGACTCTCAAAATGAAATCAATGATCCGAAATGTTATCTCAGGGGCTTCCATCCCTTTTCTTATCCGCAACTACCTCCGTAAATGGATGGTATATGGAGGAATTATTGCAACCATCTGTTGCCTCGGCGCCTGTAGCAACGAGAGGAGTAGTGATCGAAACTCCACAGATTACAAGCAACAAATATTACAGCAGTTGATTGATGTGATAAATGAAGTGCCGGGCACTGTCGGGGTAGCTGTGGTCAGCGATTCCGACACTATCCTGATAAACAATGGTGTGAGATTCCCGATGATGAGCGTGTTCAAGCTTCATCAGGCACTTGCAGTATGCAACCGTCTCGAAGCCTGCGACCAGTCGCTTGACACCATCCTGAATATAAAATCCGGAGAGCTTGACACGCATACGTGGAGTCCCGAACTAAAACGATATATCGGTAAGGAATTCTCCATATCTGTTGCCGATCTTATCAGATATGCTGTCGTGAGCAGCGACAACAACGCCAGTAATCTTCTTTTCAGACATATCATCTCTCCGGAAGCTACCGACGGCTATATCCGTTCGGTAGCCAATGACACTACTTTCAGAATTATGTATTCCGAAGATGATATGAGCGTCGATCATTCAAGGGCTTATGCTAACTTCACCTCCCCTCTATCCGCTGCGCTGCTTATCCGCAAGGTGTTTCAGACTGCTTCAGATGATAAAAGTGCCCCCAGTGCCGAAGAGACATTGAAGATCTCTTCAGATAAACTCCGGGCTGTAAGGGAAGCATTGCTTACAGTCACTACAGGACACGACAGACTCGGAGCTCCCTTGCATGATAAGGATGGAATTGTGTTCGGCCACAAGACCGGCAGCGGCTATAGAAACCGCAACGATGAGTTAGCTGCATTCAATGATGTAGGCTACATTCAATTGCCATCCGGGAAGAACTATGCTATAGCCGTGCTTATACGCGACTTCCATGGCTCGGAGGCGGAGGCGGCAGAAATCATAGCAAGTATATCATCTATAGTATTTGAAAAAGAGGCGGAGGGATAAAGTCACCCTCCGCCTCTTTTTAGTGTCTTAACGGTTATTTTTGTGCGTAGATTGCTGTAATCTTCTCAATCTTCTTCTCATCGGGAACAACTTTCCCGTCAGAGAGAGTCTTGAGCAATTGCTTCACAGGATAGAAATCGGGATTCTGGCTCACCTGATAATCGGTGGCCTCCTCTGTCTCAGCACCATCTGCATTAGCGGCATTCTCAACAGCCTCATCTGAATCACCAATCTCTCCAAGCATATCGCTGCCATTGACCAAGGCCACCCTGTCGAGGTCGGGATTCACCCTAATCTGAGGGTTGGAGTCGAATTCATAAAAATTACCTATGTATTCCTCTACAAGATCTGTGATCTTCTTTTTCATTGTATCTTTTTCCATAATCATATGTTTTGTCGTTCTAAATTTATAACAAAAACAGACGATACATGGTTGCGGCCAACGGTCTTATCAAAAGATAACAATCCTGACATGAGGGGAAACACCCTAATCAAGATCGACCACCGTGATTCCGGCTCCTCCGAAACGCACATCCTCGTCGCGGAAATCACTTACATTCGGATTAGCTCTCAACTGCTCCCGGATCAGAGTCTTGAGAATGCCGTGACCTGTGCCGTGAAGGATCCTCAGCCTACTGGCATTGAACTGGACGGCATCGTCAAGGAAATATGTCACAGCCTGAAGGGCCTCGTCGGCGCGCATTCCCCTTACGTCGATCTCATTCCTGAAGTTAAGCTGCCGCTCACGACTCTCGTTGGAGGTAGAGGCGGAAACGGTCATGACAGTGGCCGTAGCGGTCTGCTTCGGTTTCTGGGCTCCTTGGAGCTTATCGAGCTCAACGATGGTGCGCAATGCCCCGAAAGCCACTTCNGCCTTCTTGCCGGACACACTCAGGATCTTNCCTACCACTCCCCCGTTTGACATTCGTACATAGTCGCCTACTCCAAGGACTGCCTTCGGNGCGGCTGCCACTTTCTTCTGCTCCTTATTCTTAGCCTCGGTCTTCCTGCTTTTATGCCTCAACGGCTTGAGAACCTCAGGCATACTCTCGGCATTATCCTGCGCATCATCATTAAGACTCTGCTTATATTCCTCAAGTTCACGACGGATCTGACGAGTGCGTTCCTTCTCCGCCTCAGCCTTGCGTATCTCATGGATGGAACGCTCTATCTGAGCATTGGCACCTGCAAGTATCTCCTTTGCCTCCTCCTTGGCGGCACGGAGAATGGCGGCACGCTGGGTCTTGAGGTCGGAAGAGTTCGATTCGTAGGTCTCGAGCAGTTTATCAAGTTTATGCTCCTTCTCCTTGATGCCAAGACGCTTGTTGGCCCAGTAACGGCGATCGCGCTGAATGTCGAGGAGATACTTGTCCATATTCACGTAGTCGCTTCCTACAATCTCTCTCGCTCTCTCTATCACATCGCGCGGCAAGCCGGTGTTGCGCGCTATCTCAAGAGCGAATGAGCTACCGGGATTGCCGATCGAGAGCTGGAAGGTAGGACGGAGATGCTGACGGTCGTAGAGCATCGCTCCGTTGACGAATCCGGGCTCACTCTCAGCGAATGTCTTCAGGTTCTGGTAGTGGGTTGTGACAATGCCCATGCATCCGCTCTTCCCGAGATCGGTGAGAATCGACTGCGCGAGTGCCCCTCCTATCTGAGGCTCTGTGCCCGACCCCATCTCGTCGGCCAGGATGAGGGTCTTGGAATCGGCATTCAGAAGGAAATGCTTCATATTGGCAAGATGGGAGGAATAGGTGGAGAGATCGTTCTCTATACTCTGCTCGTCGCCTATATCTATGAAGATATTCTTGAATATTCCCATATGGGAGTTGGAATAGAGAGTAGGAAGCATACCGCACTGCATCATATACTGCACCACCGCAACAGTCTTGAGACACACCGACTTGCCACCGGCGTTCGGGCCTGAAATTATGAGTATGCGCTTCTCCTCGGTGAGATTGATGTCGAGGGCCACCGGCTCGCGTCCCTGCTGCCGGAGATTCATGAGCAGACCCGGGTGGAGGGCGTGAAACCAATCGATTTCCGGTTTCTTCTCGATATTGGGCATCTCTCCATCAGTGAGCGACGCGAAACGAGCCTTGGCCTTGATGAAGTCGAGTCGGCCAAGAATCCGGCATCCATCGGTAATCTCAGCTATATAGGGGCGTATCAAGTCGGAGATAGCAGTCAGGATTATAGCAATTTCCCTACGCTCATCCATCTCCAGTTCCCGCAGACGGTTGCCGGCCTCCACTACTTCGGCGGGTTCGATAAACACTGTCTTTCCCGTGGCGCTCTGATCGTGGACAATACCGTTAATACCACGCTTCATGGCGGCCGATACCGGTATCACCATTCGCCCGTCGCGGAGCGAGGGGGCTGCATCCTTGTCGACAATTCCGGCCTGCACTGCACGGTCGAGCACACGCCGCATGGCACGCTGCATCGAGCCGGAAGCGGCAGCCATGGCCCTCCGCACCTCGGAAAGACCCGGGGAGGCATTATCCTTTACCTCTCCAAATTTACCGATGCATCTCTCTATCTCCCTGACAATCTCGGGGAAAGAGGGGAGCATGGCGAACTCGTCGCTCAGATATGGGTAGCGGTATCTTCCGCTCTCCGACTCCTTCTTAGAGAAGAATGTCCCGATGCCGGTCATGGTCTGAAGAGTGGCCGAGAGTTTGCCGAGCCTCTCGGCCGACATAAACGATCCGGCAGCCTTGATCTCCGAGAGCCAAGGCACCACATCGTAGATCCTCTCATCAGGCATATCGGCCGGAGAGGCAAGGAGGTTTCTCATCTCGCTCACACAAGAGAGCCTCTTTATTATCTCTTCGTATACAGAGATAAAATCCATATTCATCGCCTCCTCTTTACCGAGCCGTGTCTCACATTTCTCTATCACGAGCTGTCGGAGGGGGGCGAAACCTATCTTTGATTCAAAATCTTTTGGAAAAACCATAATTCAATTAATAATATATCGCGGCGGGGGGATATACTTCACCCT
This sequence comes from Bacteroides sp., assembly GCA_014801605.1. Classification (GTDB taxonomy): domain Bacteria; phylum Bacteroidota; class Bacteroidia; order Bacteroidales; family Muribaculaceae; genus Lepagella. Next base: position 71,011 of record JAAVDU010000014.1, on the reverse strand, counting down.
TCATGCCGCAGCCTTCGCGGTGAGGATGTCACACAGGAAGGGCAAGCAACGGAAGATCACGCTCAAACAGGAGCTTATGCGCGATTCCGGGATTGAACAGCCTGCTGAAGATATTCTTCTTCTTGTTGGGCACTATCATAAGTTCGGCCCCCGACTCCCCTACAAAAGCTTCAAACTCCTGACGGAAGGTCTTTACCGGGAAAATTCTGTAGCCGAATCTCGCTGTCGGATAATTGGAGTTGAAGTAATCGCACAAGCTCTCCACCTTCTCCCTGATATTCTTTCCGGCACGCTCGTTTACAGGAATCAGAGTGACTTCCACCTCCGGATAGTCGAACATCCTCATGAGGGTGTCGACGGAGAGAATATCGTGCTGATCGAGATTGCAGAAGAAGAGAAGCTTGTCGATTGCCTCGACCGACTCGAATCTGAAATTCTCGGGAATGGCCAGCACAGGCACACGGCAACTGTCGAGCACTTCAGCGGTGACACTCCCCACGAGATCCTCCTTCTTTTTGCTCTCCCCCCTTGTGGCCATAACTATCAGGGCCGGGGGTGTGAGCCGGCAATACTCCCCTATTACATCCTCNGGCACACCTTCACTCACCATTGTGGTAAATTTGATATTCGGGAGTGTACCCTCCCCCTGTGCCTTCTTGATCTTGGCAGAGAACTCCCTCATCCGCGATTCACTATCTTCGCGAAGGCTTCGGTCGGCCTCCATCTCCGCTATGCCGTCGTCTACACCTGTGGGGCCAGTTCCGTCAAGGCCGTCGCTGTATGCCAGATTCCCTCCGAAATAGGGGGTAACGTAGGTGTTCATTATCAAGGGATGCAGCGAGAGTCGCTTGGCGAGTTCAAATCCCATTCGGCATGCGAGCATGCTATAGTCGGAGAAATCAATCGGAATAAGGAGATTGCCGCTTGTGCCGGCCATCTTCATCTCAACCTTCGCTGCCGAATACCCCTCCCCGCTCTCGGTGATCTTCAGCGCGAGGGGGAGATTCCGCTCATTTATCTTCACCCTTACTCCGGATGCTATATGAGCCCCGGAAATGACAAGATTCTCGAATTTCACCTCTATACCATGGCTCTCGAGTATCTTCCTCAATGAGACGGCACGATCATATGTGTGAATCACCAATGTGATGAATTTGTCTTCCATAATCAGTTACATTTAAGTTAAATACCACCCCGGCGCCACACGCCGGAGCAACCTCGTGCGTATATAGGAATGCGGCGTTCCGGAAAAGACCGGAACGCCGTAAATCGACTGACGCATCAGTTCTCTTCTCTTAAAGAACGTCTCAGGCGTTGGCCTGGTTCTGCTCCTCAAGAATCTTCACTGCCATGTCGTAGATGGTAGTGTCGTCAAGAACCACGAGACCTCCGTCGGGGCCCGGCTCGATATGCATGCCGACGTTCTTCCCAAACTGATAGTTGACTCCGCCGAAATAGTTGCGTACTGTCTGAACGGTGAGGTTCAGCTCGTCAGCGATACGATGGGTTGAGCCGTCGGGCAAACTGTCTTTGAGTCTGCGAAGCTCGTTGAAGGTGATTGTCTTGCTCATAGCAGATGGTATTTTTTGAGGTTATACTTAAACGATTGACTATAAGTAACCGTCGATTATTTATGAGGAGAAACCGTCGGGTTATACGGTTTGTGATTGCTAATTTAGATATTTTTTCGCAATCCACCAAGAATAATGAATATTTTTGTATATGTTTTAAAACATATTTCCATTATTCTATCTATATATCAACTCATTCCCCTCGCTTCACCTCACACTATCTCCATATCCGACACCGGAATCCAGCCNATATANTCGGAGTTCAACCTGACTTTATACCATGTCACATTACCCTCCGCATCCACCTCCTCGGAGAGGATCTGCACCACTGTGCCCTTGGTGAGGATACCGGCTTTCTCCGGATTNCCNGCATCGCCGGGCTCGGTGCGCAACATGACTTTGAANCCTGTCACCACTCCGGTGTCGTGGGCATTCATCACCCTCGCGCCCATCGCGGCAAACGCTACAAACACCACTGCAAGCAGCAGGCTTACGATTCCACCGAAGAAACCGGTCTTNCTCGCCGCCACGCTGCGTGAGAAGATATACAAGGCTGTGCCTCCTATGAAGAGGATGAAGAAGACAGCTCCCCATACGGCCCATGTGTCGGAGGAGACATTNTCTGCCACCGATGCATGTATATTGCCGAAAAACGACTTTTCGTCGGGGGTAACCTTCATGCGGCGACCTTTGAGTTCGGCTTTATTGGAGTCTTCAACTCTTCCGGTAAGATAACGGATGTTGGCATTCACCNCACTGTTGGAGGGATCAAGACGGCGCGCCCTCTGCCAGCAAAGCATCGCATGACCGAAATCACCCTCCTGAAAATATGCATTTCCGAGATTATAAAGCAATGCAACGGANGTACCTTCCGTCTCCTCCAGCGCCTGATATTCCATCACTGCCCGGGCATAGTCCTTGGCNGCATAGGCTGAGTCGGCGGCGGCCATGGGTGATTCAGCGCCCGACACCGCAGCCGGAAACAATCCCGCAAGAGCGAGAAAGGCGATAGTTATTATCTTAATTCTCATTTTCGGCTGTTTTATCTTTTGTTGCTGATTTCTTGAAAGAGTCCTCAAGTTGGTTGATCACCTCCACACCTTTGTCAAACACAGNCTGCATATTATCTTTCGTGGCAGCCGGTGCATATTTGGCAAACTCACACTCGTCNAGAAGTGAGATAAAGTCGGNGGTGACATTCTCCGGGATTGAGNGCGAATCAAGTTTCTCGCTGATATTCTGGCGCGTCAGCTCGGATGTGGGCATCTTCAGTTTATCGCCNATATAGCCCCATAGAGCCGCCAGCATCTCGTCGTAGAATCTGTCGGGNTCGTTNCGTTTCATGCAGGCCGAAGCCTTGCGGAGCCTCTTCATAGCCATCTTGTTGGCTTTCCGGCTCTTTACAGAGAGCATGTCGGCGTTGGCCTTAAGATATGCCCTGTAGTAGGCAGCCACTCCGAGAAGGATGATGACGGGAAGTATGAAGAACAGCCAGTAGCCGAAACGCTTCACATAGGGGGTATGGCTCATAGAAAGCTTCGCCGACGACTTCATAAGCTCGGGATTGAAGGCAAGATGTCCTCTTGTCTGCGATTTCTCGGAGCCTTGTCCCTTCCCTACGGTGATATCATACCCCTTGGCTACGGAGGTCTCATATTTTCCATTCTCGGGATTGAAATACACAAGTTTCACATCCGGAATCCGGAACTGTCCCGACTCAAGCGGCATGAAGGAATAGTCGAAACGCGCAGTGCCGCTCACATTGCTGCGACCTACCTTCGCATCAACCTCTGCATTCGGCGAATACACCTCAAGTTCGGGAGGATAAAGTGCGTTGAGGTCAGGAAGCTTGACATATTTGAGATTACCCGTACCTGTCACGGTATAAACCACTGAGGCNGCCTGATTNCTCATGAAGTTCTGTGCAGGCAATGAGGAGGTGATCGAGAACTTACCNACCCCACCGGAGAAATCAGCCGGCACGGGAGCCGGTAGCGCCTTNACATCTATTGTAAGATCGTTGGGNGTGACGTTGAGCTGGAGTGGCTTCGCCACCGACATACTACCCCAGAAGGGGTCGTGATAATACTCCCNTTCGTCGACNCTNACTGTATAAGTGTTGCCGAGCACCTTNAGCTGTCCCTGCATCTGAGGGAAGATGATATAGCGGGCTATTATCGCAGTGGCATAGGTCTTACCCCCCACAGTCTCATANTCGAGCTGATTGGAGACATCTTTCGACTCCTCCACCACGAAACCCTCGAATTTCGGCGCGGCAGTGGCCCCGATAAACTTTATGGCATCGTAAGTGGTGTAGAGNTTAACAGTGTATACCAGCGCCTCCTGCTCATAAGCCGTCGATTTCGTCACATTGGCCTTGAGAAAGAGATTGCCGTCACCCTTTCCGATAAATTTCGGGCCATCGGCNCTGTTGTGGCGGTCGGGAGCCGAGGCATTGTTGCCACCACCCCCTTGTGCGGGAGCGCCGGGTTGCTGNGGCTGTGGAGCCGCCCCCACGGTATAGCTCACCGTATTGCTCTGCACCCCGTCGACTGTGACAGGGCCGAAGCTATACGTTCCCTCCGCAGTGGCGCGGAGAGTCAGTGTATAGGTAAAGCTATACGACTGGGTTGTCTTTCCGTTGACACTGGTGAAACTCGAGCTTTGGCCGGTACGGTCGAAATACATCACCTTGGCACCCGGTACGGAAGAGGGTTTCTCAGGNGCTTTCTCTGTATTCGACACCTCATAAGTGATATAGAACAACTCTCCCACACCAATCTCCCTTCGGCCTCGGCCGGCCTGCACATTCAGTCTGACCGTAGCGGCATCGGCCGCCACGGTCAGAAGAAGCAGAAGTGGGAGAAGGATATATCTTTTCAGTAATTTCATAGCCTGAATCATGAATTCTCTGTTCGCTGAAGTTGATTACCAGTTTTTCGGATTCTTTCTACGGCCGTTGCTCTTGTCGCCGGGATTNCCGGTNGCCACGCGGGCTCGTGTCTGGTTCTCCTTATTCTCCATAGCCTGCAGAATCTGGTCGGCCGTCTGCTGGTTGATATCCTGCTGCTGTTGCTGAGGATCTTTNTTATCCTGCTGTTGNTCCTGGTTCTGCTGATCCTGATTCTGTTGCTGGTTCTGGTTCTGATCCTGATTCTGGTCCTGATTCTGATCCTGTTTATCCTGATCCTTATCNTGGTCCTGATTATCATCCTGATTGTCAAGNTTCAGCTGNGTTATACGCAGGTTGCGTCTGGCGGCGTTGTCGTCNGGATTCAGTCTCAGAGCCTGTTTGTAATAATTCAGGGCATTGCGNTAATCCTCGGAATTAAACGACACATTACCGAGGTTATAATTGGCTTTGGCGGCAAGTCCGGGATTGGTGGCTCCCATCTTGGCCACCTGCTCCATAGCCTGACACCCCTTTGCCACCATATCCTTGGCGGCCTGAGTGGTGTCGGATGGATTCGAGCCTATNCTTATCTGCGAAAGACCGAGGTTGTAGCGAGCCACGGCTGAGTTTCCATTCTCCTGGAGAGCCTGCTGATATTTCTGCATGGCGGCGCGGTAGCGTCCCTCGCCATAGAGCTTGTTGCCTTCGGTGATGGCNTTGCGCTCCTGTTTGGTCGATTCTCCCGCACCATAAGCCGACACTGCCGAAAAGAGTGCCCCCACAAGGAGAAGGAGGGTAAAATATCTGTTTCTTCTCATNTTTTCTCCTCCTTTTTAAAGAATGTGATTTTATCGAGCCANCCGATCTTGCGGTCGAGCACAAATATATCGAGCACAAGGAGAGCCAGGGCTATCCATATGAAGATCGGGAATAGCTCATCGTGGATTGCGGAGAAACTCGATTCAAGGGCCGACTTCTTCACAGTGTCGAGCTGCTTGTCGAGTTCATTGAGAGCNTCGTTGTTGGAGGCATTCACATATATCCCCTTTCCGGCGCCCGCAATCTCTGTNGCCAGATCCTCATTCAGGGCTGTCCTCACGGCCTCCCCTGTCTCCGGATCGATAAGATAACCGCCACCCTTCAACGGGATCGGNACGGGAGNAGTGGAGCCGAGNCCCACGACATCAAGNTGNATGCCGTTCTTNGCGGCAGCCTTGGCGGCATCCATCACACTCTGCTGGTCCTCAAGATCCTCGGCGTCGGTGATCAGGATTATGGCCTTTCCTATCTTCTTATCTTCACTGAACGACTTCGTGGCCATATCTATAGCCGCCGTGATATTGGTNCCCTGATTTGAGATCTGTGCCGGATCGATAGAGTTGAGGAACATCTTGGCCGACACNTAGTCGCTTGTCACCGGGATAAGTGTATAGGCATCNCCGGCATATACAATCAGGCCTACCCTATCGTTGTCAAGACGGTTGATAAGCTTCTCAAGGATAAGTTTGGCCGTACGCATACGGTCGATTCCTCGCTCGTCGGCTGTCGACGAAGCGAGCATGGAGTTGCTGGCATCGACCGCGATCACGACCTCTATACCCTCCTTCACCGTCTTCTCATCCTTCACACCACCCCAGGGACGTGCGAAGGCTATCACCACGAGACTGANGGCGAGCATCTGTATAGTGATCTTTATCGGGGGCTTATATGGTGAGGCAAGAGGCATCAGCGGAGCCAGCACCCTCGGCAGTCCGAACTTCTTCAGGTTTTTGGCCCTCGCATAGCGTGCCCACGCATATAGCGCCACAAAGAATGGCACAAGCAGGAGCAGGAGGAGTAGCTTTGGATATGCGAAACTGAACATTTTCTCTTTTCTTTAATTGTTAGAGGCTTACGGAATTCTGCGGAGCACGGTATANCGCAAAAGCAACGAGGCGCACATCGCGCAGAGCGCCACAAGCAGCCAGGGCATGAAATTCTCGTCGGTGAGTGTGAANCGGTCTACGTCGAGCACTGTCTTCTCCAGACGGTCGATCTCCTCNAAGACATCNTTGAGCATCTCTTTNTCNGTGGCTCTGAAATATTTTCCACCGGTGAGCTCCGCTATCTGGGTGAGACTCTGCTCATCGATCTTCGTCTCCATAGTNGTGGTCGAGAATCCGTAAGGGTCAGTGATCTGAATGGATCCGTTGGTGCCGACNCCTATGGTGTAGACCTTTATACCCTTCTGCTTGGCGATCTGAGCCGCTGTAGAAGGGGGAACGTCGCCGGCGTTGTTCGTGCCATCCGTAAGNAGGATGATGCTTTTCGANTTCGCCTTACCCGANGCGATACGGTTGATGGCACTCGTGAGGCCGTCGCCNATGGCTGTGCCGTCGTTGAGNTCGCCCATCTCTACCTGACGGATGGCATTGATGAGGGCCGCGCGGTCGTTGGTGAGGGGCATAAGGGAGAGACTCTCACCGGCAAAAACCACCAGACCCATATTATCATCCTTCCTCGTGTTGACAAACTTTGTAGCCACATCCTTGGCAGCCGCAAAACGGCTCGGTTCGAAGTCCTTTGCCGTCATGGAGCCNGAGATATCGAGGGCTATCACGATATCCGTACCCTCTATTCTCGAAGTGCGCAGATGGTCGTGGGTCTGCGGGCGCGCAAGAGCCACGANCAANGCCCCGATAGCGATAAGCTGAAGGGCGAAGAGGCCATGCATGGCCCATACCTTCCACGACACCGGAAGCTTTGCGAAGGGAGTCACCGTNGACATCCCCATCGAGGGATTGGCGTTGCGNTGTTTCCATACATACCACNCTATCAAGGGNATATAGAGNAGAAACAGCCATAGNAGGCCGGGATACTTGAGCATCATTTCTCACCCCCTTTCTTCTCTTCCGGGGTCTCGACCACCGGTTTTGTCTCCTCTACGAATCTCACTGCATTCTCATAAGCCGCGATATTGTCGGCCGGGAGTGGACGCACCTTCGCGAATTTCACGAAATCGGCCACACTCAGGATCTGACGCATATATTCACGCTTATCCTTGAGGTCGCTGTTGTAAAGATGATCCATGATCTCGCGGGAGGTCATCTCCATGGCGTTGATGCCGAAACGACGGTCAAGATATACACGCAGAATCTCGGTGAGGCGGGTGAAATACTCCTTCTCAAGCCCCTGTTCCCAGAGATTCTTGGCTTTAAGTTCTTTAAGGCCCTTGATGGCCACCTCATAGGGGGTAGGCTGCGGTTTCTTGGGAAGCACGGTACCCTCCTTCTTATAGCGGCGGAAAGCCCATATAGCCACACCGGCGGCTATAATGATCAGAAGGATGAGCCACCAGAACTGGGCGAGCCAGTCGGGAAGGGCATCGGTGATTTTCTTTCCCTCCGGTTCGGCCGGAGGAGCGAATCCGGCAATCGGGTCGTCGGCTGTCACTTTCACCGGAACAACGTTGAGTGTCAAGGCGTTGGAGCGTGCAGTATCNCTTTCAGAGACATAGATGAACTCCGGAAGACGGAAAGTGCCTGAATCAAATGCCTGTACCGGCACACTGTAGTTGATCTGGANGCGGCCGGAGCCAAGTTCCACGGTATCGGTCTTATAGGAGGTGCGCAATTCTATACTGTCGCCGCAGACACCCACATAACCGAGTGCAGGATTGGCCTCCCGGAACATCGGAAAACCACCNGGCTTCCCTTTGTCCTGCACTACCTCCAGGCCCAGCACAGTCATATTCCCCATGAGAAGGTTCACGGAGTCAAGACGTGCCGTCACCGTCACCTTCGCAGGGGCCGACACTGCTGTCAGCAGGCACGCCAGCGCAATCAATATGTTCTTTAACTTACGAGTCATTATATTAACGATCACTATATAGTGTCAAATCTTATATCTCCTCTATCTTGCCGACCGGTTGCGGAACAACGCAAGCAGAGCTTTCACATAATCCTCATCGGTGGTGACCGANGCAAGGTCGACTCCGCAACGCCCTGTCACGGAGGCAAGCTGCTGCTGACGCTCATACCANGCCTTGTCGTAAGCCTTTCTCACTTTNTTCGACGATGTGTCGATCCAGCGGTCGGCTCCGGTCTCCATGTCGCGGATTCTCATAAGCCCGACATCCGGAAGTTTGGAGTCGCGCTTGTCGTAGACCTGGATTGCGGCGAGNTCATGCTTCCTGTTAGCNATCGACATACTTGAGAAATAATCGTGGCTGTCGATGAAATCGCTCAGCAGGAAAGCTGTGCAACGTTTTTTCAACGCATTGGTCATGAACTTCAGCGCCACATCGATATCGGTGCCTCGGCTCTGGGGNTGCATGTCGATGATCTCACGTATGATGAGCAGGATATGCTTCTTACCCTTCTTCGGGGGTATGAATTTCTCGATCCTGTCGCTGAAAAAGATCACCCCCACCTTGTCGTTGTTCTGTATCGACGAGAATGCAAGCGTGGCCGCGATCTCGGCGATAACCTCCTTTTTCTCCTCGCCGGCTGCTCCGAAATCGCTGCTCCCGCTCACGTCGATCAGGAGCATCATGGTGAGCTCTCTCTCCTCNTCATAAACCTTCACATACGGTTTNTTCTGGCGGGCTGTCACATTCCAGTCGATGTCGCGTATATCATCGCCCGGCTGATATTCCCTCACCTCNGAGAAGATCACCCCTCGCCCCTTGAAGGCAGTGTGATATTCACCCGCGAATATGTTCTGGCTCAATCCGCGGGTCTTTATCTCTATTTTCCTTACTTTCTGAAGCAGTTCTTTTGCGTCCATAACGGATTTAATTTATCAGGGAACGACCACCTTGTCGAGAATGGCGGTGATCACCTCATCGGCCGTGATATTGTTGGCCTCGGCCTCATACGAAAGGCCGATACGGTGGCGCATAACATCATGGCATACGGCACGCACATCCTCGGGAATGACATAGCCGCGACCCTGCAGGAAGGCATATGCCCTCGATGCGAGCGCAAGGCTGATGGAGGCACGNGGCGATGCGCCGTAGGAGATGATGCTCTCAAGGTCGGCAAGCCCGAACTTAGCGGGTTCACGTGTNGCGAACACTATGTCGACGATGTAGTTCTCGATCTTCTCATCAATATAGATCTTCTCCACAATCTTCTGCACCTCGAGAATCTCTGAGGGGCTCACCACGGGACGNATGGGTTCGGGAGTGCCATATATGTTCTGACGTATGATGGCNTTCTCCTCCTCTTTCTTGGGATAGCCGATCACNACCTTCAGGAGGAAACGGTCGGTCTGNGCCTCGGGCAGNGGATATGTACCCTCCTGCTCGATGGGGTTCTGGGTTGCCATGACAAGGAAGGGCTTGTCGAGGGGGAAAGTCTCATCGCCGATAGTCACCTGACGCTCCTGCATCGCCTCGAGCAGTGCACTCTGCACCTTNGCCGGGGCACGGTTGATCTCATCGGCAAGCACGAAGTTGGCGAAGATAGGACCCTTCTTCACCTCGAAGCTCTCGTTCTTGATGGAATAGATAAGTGTACCGATCACATCGGCCGGAAGAAGGTCGGGAGTGAACTGGATNCGGCTGTATTTTGCATCCACAAGGCTGGCAAGAGTCTTTATAGCCAGAGTCTTTGCAAGACCGGGGACACCCTCAAGAAGCACATGGCCATTGCAGAGAAGGGCTATGAGCAGGGAATCCACAAGGTGCTTTTGTCCTACGATCCTGCGGTCCATGCCGTTGCGGATCATGCTGAGAAAATTGCTCTTAGAGGCGATCAGATCGTTCAACTCTCTGATATTCACAGTTTCGTTCATATCGGTAATTTCTTTCCTTTTTGATTTCTATTACTGGGGCGAACCCTCCGGCAATCAACGGATTTTCCTTCAGCACTGGCATGCCTGACCGCATTCGACAAGGGATCGCGAATTGAATTGCAAAAATAGTATTTATTAACTTAATTTCTCCAATTCCCTTTGTTAAATAATCTTCAACGGAATTAAACCTTATTAAAATTGGGCCNTATNAGGCCCAATTTTAATAATTTAATACACTTTTTTCACTTTTATTCCGGTTTGTTTTCNGCCTCGCCGTTGCTCTCCTCAGCCGGCTCCGGATCGGAAGNGGGTTCACTCCCGGCAGAGGNCGGCGTGAAGGCATTCCATCCCTGGGCTTTCAAGGGAAGCTCGGCTCCGTCGCGAGTNACCATAGCGCATCCGAGNTCCGGCTTGGTGATATANCCTATCATATTGACTCCNCGAAGTTTCTCTATCTTCTCATGATCGGTGATTGGCACTGTGAACAGAAGCTCATAGTCCTCCCCTCCGTTCATGGCGGCGGTCACAAGGTTCATATTGAACTCCTCAGCCATCAGAGCTGTCTGGTAATCGATAGGTATCTTATCCTCATATACACGGCANCCCGTGTCTGACGCCTTGCATATGTGAAGGAGCTCTGACGAGAGACCATCGCTCACATCCATCATGGAGGTGGGTTTGATACCCTCTTTCCTTAGGAGCNCGATAATATCCTTTCTCGCCTCCGGCTTGAGCTGGCGCTCAAGTATATATTCCTTCCCCGAGAAATCAGGCTGGAAGTCCGGACGGCCTGCCGCCACNNGGTTCTCACGCTCAAGGAGCTGCAATCCCATGAAAGCAGCGCCGAGATCACCGCTGACGCANATGATATCGGTGGGCTTGGCGCCGTCGCGTCTCACCACATCATCCGGATCGGCTGTGCCGAGGCANGTGATACTNATCACAAGTCCGGTGACAGAGGCGCTTGTNTCGCCACCCACNAGATCCACTCCATAAAGCTCNCAGGCGAGNCGGATGCCTGAATAGAGGGCGTCGATATGTTCCACGGTGAAGCGNCTTGACAGTCCGAGGCTGACAGTGATCTGTTTGGGAGTGCCGTTCATGGCATAGATATCACTGAAATTCACAATCGCNGCCTTATAGCCGAGATGCTTCAAAGGCACATATCTGAGATCGAAGTGAATNCCCTCCAGAAGGAGGTCGGTGGTGACAAGGACATCCTTCTCCCCGAATGNGAGTATGGCGGCATCGTCGCCCACACCCTTCTTTGTCTCCGGATTAGTCAAAGGGAAGTCCTTNGTGAGCCGGTCGATAAGTCCGAATTCACCTAATTCATTGATTTCCATATCTACTCTCAATTAATTAGATGCGGGCGAGCATCTCCTTGATAATNTTGGTCATCACGGGNTGTGCCTTCACGGCAGCCTNCTGTACCTCCTCATGNGTGGGCACCTCCTTGATATCCTTGCCGCCGAGGTCGGTGATGACCGACACACCGAATACAGTCATNCCGGCATGATTGGCNACAATTACCTCAGGCACTGTTGACATACCTACGGCATCGCCGCCGATGATACGGAAATACTCATATTCAGAAGGGGTCTCGAATGTCGGGCCGGCTGTGCCTACATACACNCCGTGCATAAGNCGGATACCCTCTGCGGCCGCGATATCGTCGGCCATCTTGATAAGTCCGAGGCTATAAGGCTCTGTCATAGCCGGGAAGCGGGGNCCGAGCTCCTCATAGTTCTTCCCTCTCAGAGGATTCTCCGNGAAGAGATTTATATGGTCGGTGATCACCATTACGTCGCCTACCTTGAACTCTTTGTTCATGCCGCCGGCGGCGTTGCTGACGAAGAGGCGGTTTACACCAAGCTGNTTCATTACACGCACAGGGAANGTGACCTGCTTCATGTCGTAGCCTTCATAATAATGGAAACGACCCTGCATGGCCATGATATATTTTCCTCCAAGGTTGCCGAAGATGAGTTTTCCGCTATGTCCCTCAACGGTAGAGATCGGGAAGTTGGGAATTTCAGCATAAGGTATCTCTTTAGAAATCTCGATATGATTTACAAGGTCGCCNAGTCCGGTGCCTAATATGATGGCTGTCTCGGGAGCCTTTCCCACCTGCTGAAGGATATAGTCAGCTGTCTCGCGGATCTTCTCTAACATTGTTTTTTCCATTTGGTCTAAAGATTTGGGTATAAAAGTCGCGACGGCCGACCCTCCGGCCGACCTCGCCTCCGGGGAGATCAGTCATGCAACTTGCGCTGCAATAACAATCTCACAATATGATAACAACCTCATCTGAGTTATTGTTTCACCATGTTGTCTCCTCTTCGTCGGATGCAGAAGGACGCAACCCGAGAGCACTCTTGAGTTCAGGTATGAATTCACCTTCGTCGAGAGCATTGACCATCCTCACAGTCACCGGAAGAAAGAATGTGAAGGGTTTCAGAGCTTTCGGATAATAGGGATTGTGCATCAGACGCACGGCATCCTTCTCAGTGGTCACGATTATCTTTCTGACTCCGGTGAGATTCTTGAATTTCTTCGCTATCTCATCAATATCGCTGCGCGTGAAGTTGTGATGGTCGGGGTAATGGTCTACCTTCACTTTGAAAGGATACCTCTTGAAATGACGCACAAGATAACGTGGATGTGCTATGCCGGTGAGTAGAAGCACCGCATCGTCAGAAGTAAACTGCGACAGGTTGGCATGATAGGGAGCGTCGTCGGAAAAGACTGGTTCCAGCGCACCATATTCGTAACGGGAGAAGAAAAGCTTCTGGAAAGTGAGGAGATTCAGATCCTTCTTCTTTATACGGAAGTCTATAGGGAGTGTATCCTCCGGACATTTGGTCACTACCACCATGTCGGCCCTGTTGATCTGCAGCTTGCTCTCGCGCAACCGCCCCAAGGGGAGGAGATGGTCTTCATAGATGGGACGGTTATAGTCCATCAGAAGCACCGATACCTTCGGTTTCACCCATCTGTGCTGGAAAGAATCGTCGAGCACGATCATATCAAGATCGGGGAAGATACGGCATAGTTCCTCAATACCCTTGCGTCTGTTCTCGCAGACAGCAACCCGGGCCATCGATCCGAATTTCTGGTTGATCTGATATGGCTCGTCGCCTATAAGGTCGGGGGTGCTTTTGGAGTTGGCGAGCACAAATCCCCTCGTCTTCCTCTTGTAGCCCCTGCTCAAGACAGCTATGTTGTAATCGTTGGCCAGATTGCTGACTATATACTCCACATGCGGAGTCTTCCCGGTGCCTCCCACCGTGAGGTTTCCCACCCCTACGATAGGGATGTCATATTCTGTCTCCTTAAGAATTTTCTGATCGAAAAGCCAGTTGCGCACAGCCGTAACCCCCCCGTAGATCCACGAGAGGGGCGTAAGCAGATAGATCAATATCTTATCTTTGGTTGTTTTCACCGCTTCCCCCTGATTTTGATTTTTAATNTCACTGTTGTTACCGACTGTTGATTCCCGGCCCATGACTTTTGTAGAGAATGGCTCAGCGTGTGAATTCCACAAACATATAGGGCATGCGTGCCTGTATAGGTTTCTGCTTCAACACACTCTCTGCAAATTTCAGCATATATCTCTCGTAACCGCCGTCGAGTAGACCNGCCACGGAGCCATGAATATCCATATTGGCCAGCTCGGGAAGCATATCCCACATCGTAGATTCAATGGAGGGATAAACGGCCACATCATAGGAATCACTGAGTTCCTCCCGCTCAGCCACCCAATCGACGGCCTCGTAAAGAGAGCCCTGCTCATCGACCAATCCGATTTCAATAGCTTTCATAGCATCCCATACACGCCCTTCACCGATCAGGCGAACCTTAGCCTCAGGCATCTTTCTTCCTCTGGCCACACGTGCCACGAATTTATCGTAGCCTGACTCCACATATTTCTGCATGGCATCTTTCTGCTTCCCGTTCATAGGATAATAGAGCGAAGGGAATGCCGCATCAGGATTGGTGGAAACTGTCTGGGGATTTACCCCTATCTTATCCATGAGNCCCTTGGCATTGGGAATGAGGCCGAAAATACCGATGGAGCCGGTGATTGTCAGAGGGTCGGCGAAAATTCTGTCGGCGCAGCATGAGATCCAATAGCCGCCGGAGGCTGCGTAATCNCCCATCGAGACAGCAAGTGTCTTCCCTCTCGATTGGAAAGCATCCAATGCCTGACCGATCTGCTCACTCCCGAAGACTGCACCGCCGGGAGAGTTGACACGAAGCACCATACCCAATACGGTCTTGTCGTCGGCAAGCTTCATGATCTGGGGCACAAGTTTCTCATAATTGATTGTCGCAGCCCCTCCCCCATCTACAATCTCGCCTGTGGCGTAAAGGACAGCTATTTTTTTATTGGCTGCGTAAGCCGAGCCCCAGTCAGTCTGCGAAAGGAGAGCCGAGGGTGATACGTAATTGAGTTTCTTCACCTCTTTTCCGATCATGTCGGCCACGATCGTATCCATACTGCTCTCATAGCACAACTCATCGACAAGACCATGAGCCTTGTCGTAAGCGGCATCGCGGATAAAGATAAAATCGTTGTTGATAAGGCTGTCGATGTCATCCTTTATCATCTTTCTATCCACGCGGATATTGTCGGTGATATACCTCCACATATTCCCGTAGAGGGTATCGAGCTGGGCACGTGCCGGAGCCGACATCTCAGTGTTGATATAGGGCTCCACAGCTGATTTGTAGGTGCCTACCTTCACTACCTGAAATTCTACGCCAAGTTTATCGAAAAGACCTTTCAGGAACATATTGGTTCCCCCGAGCCCTTTCAGCTCCACCTGTCCGGCCGGATTAAGATAGATCTTGTCGGCCACCGAAGCCACAAAATAGTCGCCCATTCCATAGGAGTCGCCATAGGCAATGACATCCTTCTCGCCATCCTCACGGAAATCAATCAGGGCATCTCGCAGCGCGTTAAGAGTGGCGGGTGCAGCCTGCACCCCTCCACACTTAAGATAGATAGCTGATATGTTGTCGTTCACCTTGGCCTCTCCGATAGCGGTCAGAAGCGAAGTGAGTGTGGCCGGACGTTCAAGATCCCCCTTCAGAAGGGAGACATAATCAAACTCTGTGGGGATCTCCCTTTCGATTATCGGTCCATTCAAATCTATTACGAGCACACTCTCCCTCTTTATCTCCTGCGACTTCCCGACGGCAGACCCCAGCTTGGACACTACGCCGATTCCCACCAGCACGGCAACCACGCAGAAGAGCACCAAGGCAAGCCACGCACCCATAAACGATGAGAGCGTGTTCATGAAAAACTTTTTCAGCATATCAGTCTTCTATCCTTATTCATTAATAATTCTATCCTGGAATGATTCAATCACGAGCAAATGCGACCGATGCTCCCGACCTCCGGAGTGATAGCCTCAGAGGGAGGCTATCACTCTCTTTATTTCTCCGGCGAGCTCATCGGCCTTCTCCATTGTCTCAGCCTCACTGTATATACGGATGATAGGCTCGGTGTTCGACTTTCTGAGATGCACCCAGCTGTCGGCGAAATCGATCTTTACGCCATCGATATCCGTGATTCTCTCGTTGGAGAATTTCTCCTTGACAGCCTCAAGGATGGCATCCACATCGATATCGGGGGTAAGCTCGATCTTATTCTTCGCAATCGCATATTTCGGATAGCCGGCCTTGAGTTCCGTCACCTTCTTGCCGCTCTTGGCCATAAGAGTAAGGAAGAGAGCCACACCCACAAGTGCGTCGCGACCGTAGTGAAGTTCGGGATATATCACTCCGCCGTTACCTTCACCACCTATCACAGCTCCGGTCTCCTTCATTTTGGTCACTACATTGACCTCACCCACAGCGGCCGCGCTATAGCTGCAACCGTGCTTCTCGGTGACATCTCTGAGGGCTCTTGAGCTGCTCAGGTTGCTGACTGTCGAGCCGGGGGTATGCCCGAGCACATAGTCGGCCACTGCCACGAGAGTGTATTCCTCTACAAACATCTCACCATTCTCCATGACTATCGCGAGACGGTCTACATCGGGGTCGACCACGAAACCTACATCAGCCACACCCTCCTTCATAAGTGAGGAGATCTGTGTGAGGTTCTCGGGAATCGGCTCGGGGGTATGAGCAAACCGTCCTGTGGCCTCGCAGTTGAGTTCAACCACATTCTTCACACCGAGAGCTCTGAGCAACTGAGGAATCACGATGCCACCCACTGAATTGACCGCATCCACCGCCACGGTGAAGCCGGCCTTTGCTATAGCCTCGCAATCTACAAGAGGAAGGTTTTTCACCATCTCCACATGACGCATGGCCCATGTCTCATCCTTATATTCCTTACCGAGAGAGAGCACCTCTGCAAAAGTATAGTCGTCGGCATCGGCTATTGCTATCACCTCTTTCCCCTCCGCATCGGAAAGGAACTCTCCCTTGCTGTTGAGGAGCTTGAGGGCATTCCACTGTATCGGGTTGTGGCTGGCAGTGATGATTATGCCGCCGTCGGCACCGAGTCCCGTCACTGCAAGCTCTGTAGTCGGGGTGGTGGCAAGGCCGATGTTGATGACGTCAAAACCCATCGACATGAGGCTGCCTACCACAAGATGGTCGACCATACGGCCCGAGATACGTGCGTCGCGTCCTACAACAATCCTGGAAGCCTCCGGATTGTGGCGGCGGATAAACTCCGCATATGCCGATGCGAACTTCACGATGTCGACTCCGCCGAGGCCTTCCCCGGCACGGCCTCCGATTGTGCCACGGATGCCCGATATAGATTTTATCAATGCCATTTCTTTCTATCTTTATTTACTGTATTTTCAGTATTCCGGTTTGAAATATTTCACGTTGATGAGATAGGGGTTGCAGTATACCTGATCTTCGGAGAAACCGTAATAGCTTCTCAACACAAGATTCACCTCGCAGTTGTAGCCAAAAAATTTCATAGGCCACTGGATACCTGTGCCAAGCGCTGTGGTCGACTCGAGATAAGTGTTTTTGTAGACAAAGCTGGCACTTTTATTGTATTCATTGGCAAAGCCGTTCTGGTTACCCTCCAATACACTCTCACCATAAAGATATTTATACTTCAGATTCTCCCGCTCGTAGCGGATATACACCACGTCGCCGCTCTCGGGACGGTCGGTCATATCCCCTTTGGAGATTACCTGCATATAGAGGTATCCATCCTCATCCATACGGTAGAAGGGTGCGTCGGGTCCGATCTCAAACGATATCGAGTCGGCCGGGATGTCGAGCATGACCTTCTGATCGGAGAGGAATATGTTGACCACCTTCTCCTCCTCCCTCAGAAGTTCGGAATAGCTCTGGCTCTTGTTGCACGACGATAGCCCTGCGGCAAACAATACGAGCATGAACAGAAAACCCTTTCCGATCTTACCTCTGTTATTCTCTATTATTCTTGACATTCTCATTCTTTCTGCAATGATGTTGATCTGCTGTTGTCAGCTGTTGTTTCCTTTATTATTCTTTTCTTATTATTATTCTATCCATGAGTTTCGAAGCAATCAGGAGTCGGCCCACATCCTCACATCACTATACGCTCATGAGGAGCCTTGCTCAGATAGCGGTCGAAGCGGCTCATATTATCAATGAGGAGTTGCTCGCAATCCTCAAGCGTGCCGTAGAACTCACCTCCGGCAGCCTGAAGATGACCTCCTCCTCCAAAAAGCTGTTTGCAGATCTCCGACACCGGGAATCCGCCCACGCTACGGCCCGACACCTTGACGCAATCCGAATCCTGACGCATGAAGATACTGTAGGCCACACCTTTTATCTCAAGCGGACGGTTGACAAGCCCCTCCGTGTCACCCCTCTCGTAGTGAAAGCGCTCCAGAGTCTCACGGTCAAGGGTGATGAGAGCGGCCCGGTGATGGGGAAATATCCTCATCCTCTCCGACAGGGCATAAGCCTCAAGGCGCAGACTCCAATAGCTTCTGGTGTTGAGGGCCTCCTTCACTATTCGCTCCTTATCGGCCCCTTTGTCAAGAAGGCGCATAAGGATCTCATAAATGTCGGAGTGCTTTATGTTGACACTGAAATTGCGGGTATCGGTGATTATACCGGTCAACAGACATGTGGCGCAGTCAAGATTCACCTCCCCGAAGAAGCCCATGGCCGCTATAACCCTGAAACACACCTCACACGTCGACGACATATCGGGATACGATATCATGAGGTCGGCAAATTCGTCGGGCTCCTGATGATGGTCGACCAATACCTTGCGGCAATGGGCGTTCTGGATCACGGGTGCGAGAGCATCCTGACGCGACGGCGTGTTGAAATCGCAACATATGATCAGATCGGCCGATGACACGGTCGTCTCGCAATACTCCTTATGACATGTATACACGGCCAACTCCTTGAACCCCGGGAGGAAGGAGAGGCTCACCGGAGCTTTGTCGGGCACAACCACCACAGCCTCCTTGCCGAGACTGCGCAACAGATGCCACAGACCGAGCGTGCTCCCTATGGCGTCGCCGTCGGGACGCACATGGCACGTGAGCACTATCTTTTCCGACTCCTCTATCAGCAGCCGGAATTCTTTTGCCTTATCCGATTCTATCAGTTTATCCATAATCTGGCTGAAAACAAAATCACGTTTGAAAAATCACAAAATCGCCCATGAAGCGGCCCTGATTTCACTTTCAAGCCACAAAGATACAAATTATCTCGCAAATTCTACCTAACTTTGTATCCAAATTTAGTTAATTCCTTTTTGAAATCTATCGGATATGCATACTAATGAAGAAAAAATGGCGGCTTTCTCACGTTTCCTCGAGGTGCTCGACACCCTGCGCGAGAAATGTCCCTGGGATGCGAAACAGACCAACGAATCACTTCGGCCAAATACCGTCGAGGAGGTTTACGAGCTCGTAGACGCCCTAATCGCCGACGATCAGGCCAATATCCGCAAAGAACTCGGCGACGTGCTGCTACATGTGGCTTTCTACGCCAAGATAGCTGACGAGAAGGGTGAGTTTGATATCGCCGATGTCTGCAACTCTCTCACCGACAAACTCATTTTCCGTCATCCACACATCTACGGCGATGTCAAGGCTGACAATGCCGAGGATGTGCTCCAGAACTGGGAACAGATAAAACTCAAGGAGAAGGGGGGCAACAAGACTGTGCTCGGCGGAGTCCCCTCCGCTCTCCCGGCTCTAATCAAGGCCAACAGAATACAGGAGAAGGTGGCTCATGTAGGCTTCGACTGGGAGGAGCCCCGGCAGGTGTGGGACAAGCTGAAGGAGGAGACAGCCGAAGTCGAGGCCGAAATCGAGAAGGGGAACCAAGAGGGGCTCGAAGAGGAGTTCGGAGATCTCCTCTTCTCTGTTGTGAATGCCGCCCGACTCTACGGAGTGAATCCTGAAAATGCCCTGGAACGCACGAACCGAAAATTCATCAAACGCTTTAATTATCTGGAGAAACGTGCCAATGAGCTCGGACGTTCACTAAAGGATATGTCGCTCGCTGAAATGGACGAAATCTGGAATGAGGCTAAAAAACTGAAATGATACTCTGCATCACCGAGAAACCGAGTGTAGGACGTGATATAGCCCGCATTCTGGGCGCCAATTCACGCAATGACGGATACCTTGAGGGTAACGGTTATTGCGTGACATGGACTTTCGGACACCTTTGCTGTCTGAAGGAACCTCACGACTATAGCCCCGACTGGAAGCGATGGTCGCTATCTGCCCTCCCTATGATTCCTCCGCGATTCGGAATAAAACTTATCGAGGAGGAATCATATAAACACCAGTTCAACACGATAAAGAAGCTTATCGAGCAATGCGACGAGATCATAAACTGCGGTGATGCCGGACAGGAGGGTGAGCTGATTCAGAGATGGGTGATGCAGAAGGCAGGATGCAGAAAACCGATAAAACGTCTGTGGATAAGCTCCCTCACCGACGAGTCGATAAAAGAGGGATTCGAGCATCTGCGCACTCACAGCGACCTTGAGCCTCTATACACCGCAGGCTTGTGCCGTGCCATCGGCGACTGGGTGCTCGGAATGAACGCCACCCGCCTTTATTCACTTAAATATGGGGTGAAGGGACAGGTGTTGTCGATCGGTCGTGTACAGACCCCTACCCTGGCGCTGGTGGTCAACCGCCAACTGGAGATCGAGAATTTCAAACCTACCGACTACTGGGAGCTGAAGACTCTCTACCGCGACACACTTTTCTCCGCCACGGGGAAGAGTTTCGATAAGGAGGAGAAGGGGCTTGAACTCGTNGAAAGGATAAAGAATCAACCGCTCACTGTGACCGATGTCACTAAAAAAGCGGGTAAAGAGGCCCCTCCGAGGCTATTCGACCTCACGTCGCTGCAGGTGGAATGTAANAAAAAACTGAATATGGGAGCCGAAGAGACTCTNCGCACCATCCAGAGCCTCTACGAGAAGAAGGTGGCCACATATCCNCGTGTCGACACCACATATCTCACCGAAGATGTCTACAAGAAATGCGGTGGAATTCTCAATTCCCTCTCCGGATATCATCAGATCATGGCTCCGCTCAGAGGGAAAAAACTGAGGAAAAGCAAGAAAGTGTTCGACAACTCGAAAGTGACCGACCACCATGCCATCATACCTACCGGACAGCCTCTTCCTCCGGGTCTCTCAAAACANGAGCAGGATGTGTTTCANCTCATCGCACTCCGCTTCATATCGGTGTTCTTCCCTGACTGCACTTTCGAACAGACCACGGTGAACGCNAAGGTAGACAACGTGAATTTCAAGGCTACCGGAAAAGTGATCACCGACCCCGGATGGAAGACTGTCTATGCGAAGGATCCCAAGGATGATCCCGACCGTCAGGATGATTCCGACCGGAAAGACTCCGAGCAGGATGACAACGCTGCCATCCTCCCACACTTCACGAAAGGGGAATCAGGACCGCATCTCCCCCGCCTTGCGAAGAAGACTACCCAGCCCCCAAAATACTATACGGAGGGCACCCTGCTAAAGGCTATGGAGACAGCCGGCGCTATGGTAGACGATGAGGAGCTCCGCGAGAGCCTTAAAGCAAACGGCATCGGACGTCCCTCCACACGCGCTGCTATCATCGAGATCCTTTATAAAAGAGGTTATATCGTAAAGGAAAGGAAGTCGCTGAGAGCCACTCCGGCCGCCATAGAACTTATAGGGATGATCAAGGAGGAACTCCTCAAAAGCGCCAAGCTCACAGGCATATGGGAGGGGAGACTGAGAGCCATAGAAAGAGGGGAATACGACGCTTCGGAGTTTATCGCCAGGATAAAACAGATGATCTCTGAGATAGTGACCTCGGTGATTCGCGACCCCTCCAACCGACGTATAGTGGCCGACCAGCTCCTCAAGACAGATGAAGCTTCCGGAGATGGCAAGTCGAAGCCGAAGAGAGAGAGGAAACCTGCCAAAGAGAAGAAAGCAAAGAAAGAACCGAACAACAAGGATAAGGAGGGAGAATGAATCTTACATTCCAATATATCGTAGTGGGCCTTATACTGGCAGCCATAGCGGTCTACATCATCGTGAAGCTTATTTTCCTGCGCAAAAAAGCGGGGAACGGAGGCTCGGGCGGCTGTTGCGGCTGTGCCTTGTCAGACACCTGCAACCGTAAGGAGATTAAAGAGAAACCAAGCAATAAAGATTGCCATGAAAACAATAAAGATCTGGAACAATGAAATCTCGGGGCGACAGCTCGACGAGGTATGCTCCGCCCTGGAGCGGGGAGAGATAGTGATCATGCCTACCGACACACTGTATGGCATCACCTGCGACGCACTGAATCCGAAAGCGATAGAGCGTCTCTGCGCAATCAAGGGGATAAATCCCGACAAGACGCATCTCTCAATCATATGCACAGGGATATCGATGGCGGCGGAATACGGGCGCTTCGACAACGACACATATCGCCTGCTGCGCGACAACACACCCGGCCCTTTCACGTTTCTCGTGAAATCGGCCCCTACCCTTCCGAAGGCCTTCAAAGGGAGAAAGGTGGTAGGTATAAGGATACCCGACAATCCCTGTTGTCTGGCGGTGGCTGAGCGGCTCGGTCATCCGCTCCTCACCACATCGATTGAGTTTGAGGATGATGACCATGCCGTGAGTCCGGGACTCATAGCCGAGACCTACGCCGACCGCGCCGATCTGTTGATCGAGGGGGAGGATGGATCGACCGAACCATCCACCATCATCGACTGCACCGGCCCCGTGCCCGAGATTGTAAGGGAGGGCAAAGGTGTGCCTGTATGAAATTTTTCCGGTTTTGTTTAGCCGGATATTTGGATTATGGAATTTTTTCATTAATTTTGCATGGCTTAGCGGAGAGATGTGCGGCATATGCCGCCCTACAATTTCCGCTCCTGTCACTGAAAGAAATCAGATAGATTTAGACCCTTAAATATAAATAAGTTATGTCAAAAGTAACAGTTGTTGGCGCCGGTAACGTGGGCGCCACTGCAGCGAATGTAATCGCTCTGCGTGAGATTGCTGACGAAGTGGTAATGATCGATATCAAGGAGGGAGTATCCGAAGGCAAGGCCATGGATATGATGCAGACAGCCAACCTGCTTGACATGAACACCCGCATCTCCGGTGTGACCAACGATTACGAGGCCACCAAGGACAGCGACGTAGTAGTCATCACTTCCGGCATACCCCGTAAGCCCGGCATGACCCGCGAGGAGCTCATCGGCGTTAATGCAGGGATCGTAAAGCAGGTGACCGAAAGTGTGCTTGCCCACAGCCCCAACGCAGTCATCGTTTGTGTTTCCAANCCTATGGACACAATGACTTATCTCATCCACAAGGTATCCGGNCTTCCNAAGAACCGTATCATCGGTATGGGTGGCGCTCTCGACAGCAGCCGCTTCAAATATTACCTCAGCAAGGCTCTCAAGGCCAACCCCAACGAGGTAGAGGGCTTTGTGATCGGCGGCCACGGCGACACTACTATGATCCCCATGAAGCGCTTCGCTACTCTGCGCGGTGTGCCTGTCACTGAATTCCTCTCTGCTGAGGAGCTCGACAAAGTTGCAGCCGACACAATGGTAGGCGGCGCAACCCTCACCAAACTTCTCGGCACATCCGCATGGTATGCTCCGGGTGCTGCTACAGCTGAGGTGGTTGAGGCTGTTATCCACGATCAGGACGCCNTCATCCCCTGCTCCGCTCTTCTCGACGGCGAATATGGTGAGAAANATCTCTGCATCGGTGTTCCCTGCGTTCTCGGCAAGGGTGGTATCAAGAAGATCCTCGAGATCGAGCTNAACGATGAGGAGAAAGAGCTCTTCAAGAAGAGCGCCGAGGCTGTTCACAAGACTAATGCAGCTCTCCCCTGCTGATTGAAGCAAAGCTGATTTGAAATACAACATGGAGTGATNTCCTCCCCCCCTCAACGGCGGGTAGGAGATCACTCCTCATCAAAACAACCGATTACTCTAAAATGAAAAAGAGTCCCCTTCAGAGAGTNCGCGCTGAATATCAGCCCAAGCTCCCCAAAGCCCTTCAGGGTCCTGTAAAACTTAAGATCGGCGAGGCCACTCAGTCGGTAGCCGATCAGGAAGAGATCAAGAAGCTCTTCCCCCACACCTACGGTCTTCCCATCGTGCAGTTCGAGAGCAACGATTCTCCCGAGCGTGTTGAGGAGCCGTTCAATGTAGGTATCATCCTCTCAGGCGGTCAGGCCCCCGGCGGACACAATGTAGTGAGCGGTATCTTCGACGGTATCAAGAGCCTCAACAAGGAGTGCCGTCTCTATGGCTTCCTTATGGGTCCTTCCGGTTTCGTTGATCATCAGTATATGGAGATCACTGCCGGCTATCTCAAGGATTTCCGCAACACCGGCGGNTTCGACATCATCGGTTCAGGCCGCACCAAACTTGAGACTCCCGAGCAGTTTGAGGCCGGCCTCAAGATCCTCAAGGAGCTCAACATCAAGGCTCTNGTGATCATCGGTGGCGACGACTCCAACACAAATGCAGCTGTGCTTGCCGAATATTACAAGAATATCGGTGCCGGCGTGCAGGTGATCGGTGTGCCCAAGACTATCGACGGCGACCTCAAGAACGAGTGGATCGAGACCTCTTTCGGTTTCGACACCGCCTGCAAGGTCTACAGCGAGGTTATCGGCAATATCCAGCGTGACTGCAACTCCGCGAAGAAATACTATCACTTCATCAAGCTCATGGGCCGCTCCGCTTCCCACATCGCTCTTGAATGTGCGCTGGAGACTCAGCCCAATGTCTGCCTCATCTCCGAGGAGGTGCTTGCAAAGCGNATGACTCTTGACAACATCGTCAACTATATCTGCTATGTGATCTCCGAGCGTGCCAAACTCGGCTGGAACTTCGGCACNGTNCTCGTGCCCGAGGGTCTTATCGAGTTCATCCCCTCGATGAAGGATCTCATCGCNGAGCTCAACGATGTCCTNGCCGAGCATACCGCCGATCTCGACGGCCTNGATGAGAACGCCAAGCTTGAGAAGATACATTCTCTCCTNACTCCCGTAAATGCCGACCTCTACAAATCACTCCCCAAAGCTATCGCTCTCCAGCTNAGCCTCGACCGCGACAGCCACGGCAACGTTCAGGTTTCTCTCATCGAGACCGAGAGCCTGTTGAGCCAGATGGTAGGGAAGCGTCTTGAGGAGATGGCCGCTTCCGGCCAGTACTCCGGCAAATTCAACGCCCAGCACCACTTCTTCGGATATGAGGGTCGTTGCGCCGATCCTACAAACTTCGACGCCGACTATACATACGCTCTCGGCTTCAACGCCGCTATGCTCATCAACAGCGGTCTCACCGGCTATATGAGCTCTGTGCGCAACCTCACNGACAAGACCGAGAANTGGATTGCAGGTGGTATACCTATCACTATGATGATGAATATGGAGCGTCGCCACGGCAAACTCAAACCGGTGATCCAGAAGGCTCTCGTCAACCTGAATGGTCGTCCCTACCTGAAGTTCGCCTCTATGCGCGAGACTCTCGCCCTCAACACTCTCTACCAGTATCCCGGCCCGATCCAGTATTTCGGNCCCTCCGAGATCTGCGACCGTCCCTCCATGACTCTCCTNCTGGAGCACAATAAGAGCGTTGACTGATAAAACCGCTAACCCTTAAAGGGCGGGGAGAAACCTGACAGCCTCAGGCATCTCCCTGCCCTTTNAATTTNCCCCCNTCTCCTCACACTCCTCTTTTTCCCCTCTCTCACCTTATNACATACTGATTTAGGGGTGTTCGTTCCCGATTGTTCTCCCGGAGGGGAGACAGGACGATCTGAGATCATACCCTTTGAACCTGATCCGGGTAATACCGGCGTAGTGAAAAATAATTATGAATAGAACTTTTCTATCCTTGATGCTCNTGCCTGCCGTTGCGGCTACGGGTATCATTCCGGTTATGGCTGCCGACACCGCCTCGGCTGCCTCAGTGTCTGACAATGCAAAGGGAGATCCTGTAGCTCTCGACACTATCATCACAAATCTCGGTGAGATTGAAGTAGTTGTGAACCGTGCCGACAAAAAGACTCCGGTGGCATTCACCAATGTCTCCAAAGAGAAACTCATGGAGAACAACGANGGACGAGATATCCCCTACCTCCTCCAATTCACNCCCTCCATAACGACAACCTCCGACGCAGGAGCCGGAATAGGCTACACATCCATGCGTGTAAGAGGCACCGACGGATCACGTATCAACGTCACCGCCAACGGAATACCAATCAACAATCCGGAAAGTCACAACGTATACTGGGTGAATATGCCCGACCTTGCTTCTTCGCTCCGNGANATCCAGATACAACGTGGAGTGGGNACATCAACCAATGGNGCGGCCGCTTTCGGAGCAAGCATAAACATGATTACCGATGCACCNTCCGAAGANCCCTACGCATGGGTCTCNGGAGCATATG
Organism: Bacteroides sp.; assembly: GCA_014801605.1. Lineage (GTDB taxonomy): Bacteria > Bacteroidota > Bacteroidia > Bacteroidales > Muribaculaceae > Lepagella. The sequence continues at coordinate 44,829 of JAAVDU010000014.1, read as the reverse complement.
GGGCCTACAATACCTCAAGAGAGACATTCCGTGCCGGCACCGGAACTCTCGGCGGCCACTGGAGCTTCGACGCGCGAATAAGCCATCTTCATTCCGACGGATATATCGACCGGGCATCTTCTGATCTTTGGAGCTATTTCACGCAAGGGGCATGGCGCGACGACGCCACAATGATCCGCCTCCTTGTGTTCGGAGGAAAGGAGAAGACNTATATGGCATGGGATTACGCCTCNAAAGAGGATATGGAGAAGTATGGCCGCAGATACAACCCNTGCGGAGAATATACCGACTCCGAGGGTAAGATCGCTTATTATCCCGACCAATACGACAATTATATTCAGCATCACTTCCAACTCCTCTTCTACCGTCACCTCAGTGAACGGCTGCGTCTGAACGCCGCGCTCCATTATACTCTCGACAACGGGTACTACGACCAATACAAGACCAACAGGACCCTTCAGGAGTATGGTCTGNCACCCTTCATCAACGNGGAGGGTGAAAAGGTCAAGAAGTCTGACCTCATCCGCCTGAAAAACAATGTGAATGATTTCTACGGTGGTCAGCTGTCACTCAATTATATGGATGATAGATGGAACGTGGTGGCCGGTCTGGCTGCGACAAACTTCAAAGGACATCACTTCGGACAGATCAAATGGGTGAGAAATTATGTAGGACCCATCGATCCGCTTCAGGAATACTACAACAACTATGGCCGCAAGTTCGACTTCAACTCCTATCTGCGCGCCAACTTCCGGATCAACCGACAGTTTTCCGCCTTCGCCGATCTTCAGTACCGTCATATCCACTACACCATCAAGGGGGAATCTGACAATTACGACTGGAATACCGAAAGCCCCTATATCCTCGACATACACCGCGACTGGAATTTCTTCAATCCCAAACTCGGAGTGAACTACGAGTCGGGTAGCCACAGGGCTTTCGCATCATGGTCGGTGGCTCAGAAAGAGCCTACCCGCGATAATTTCACTGATGGAGATATCCACCATATCCCCTCGGCAGAGCGCTTGAACGACTTTGAAGTGGGTTACACCTTCTCACTCCCCATCTTCTCTGTCGGGGCCAACCTGTATTATATGCTATATAAGGATCAGCTCGTGGCTACCGGAGAACTCTCCGATACGGGGAATGCAATCGCTGTAAACGTGCCTGACTCCTACCGTATGGGTGTGGAACTACAGACAGCTCTAAAACCCTGCGACTGGTTTGAATGGCAGTTCAATCTCACACTCTCGCGCAACCGCATCAAAAATTTCACCGAGGCGATATATGAGGATGAATGGACCAACCCAATCTACATTGACTGCGGGGATACTCCCATCGCCTTCTCNCCCGATCTTCTCTTCAACAACTCCTTCAATTTCTCATGGAAGGGTGCTTCGGCGGAGCTGCAGAGCAGATATGTAGGGAAACAGTATATGAACAATGCCCGCTCCGAGGAGGCTCTCCTTGACTCATATTTCGTGACTGACCTGCATTTGGGCTACACTTTCAAGAAGATAGCCGGGATGAAGGAACTGAAACTCGGATTCTCCATTTACAACCTTTTCAACACCAAATATTTCAACAACGGTTACACAGGAGCCGGCTATTATAAGGATAACGGTAAAGACGTCATCTACCGATATGCCGGATTCGCCGCCCAGGCCCCGACACATGTCANGGCCACCGCGACACTGAAATTCTGAAAAACCGACAATCTACTTATCGAGTCTGAATCATGTTCTTACAGATATTGGGATTCACAGTAGGGCTACTCTACCTTTGGTGGGAGTATCATGCCGATTCCAAAGTATGGCTGGCATCCGTTGTGATGCCGGCCATCTCGATGTGGATATATTTCACAAAGGGACTTTATGCCGATTTCGGCATAAACATCTATTATCTNCTCATAGCNGTATATGGCTATTGGAANTGGACCCGCAAACAGCATNATGCCACCTCTGCCAAAGAGGAGGCCCCCGCACATGATGGAGTGGCTGTATCGCATACCCCTCTGAAAGTATGGGGAGGNATAATAATTGCAGCCGGATTGCTATGGTGGGGAATCTGGTGGATTCTTGTCAGCTTCACCGACTCCAATGTNCCGGTGGCCGATGCCTTCACCACCGCCCTGTCGATTGTAGGGCTCTGGATGCTTGCGAGGAAATATGCCGAGCAATGGCTTGTCTGGCTTGNGGTCGATCTGGTATGCAGTGCTCTCTACTGGTATAAAGGGATACCCTTCTACAGCATTCTGTATGCCGTATATACCGTGATTGCNTGGTTCGGCTATCGGAAATGGCTACGGCTGATCCCTCATCCCTGAATATAAAAAANACAAAACAAGGGGCGCTCTGTCGGGCGCCCCTTGTTTTGTCTTTTTTATATTTTCCGTGATGTCACTCCTCNGCAGCGACAACCTCGGCAGAGAGTTCAGCCTCCTCCTCAGCCACGGCAGGCTTGTTGGGAAGTTCAAGACCATAATGCTTCTTGGCATCGAGAGCCTTGAGAGCTATACCGATGAACAAGGCCAGCACACCCAACGAAGCGAATACAAGCATAGGAACGGTGTAGTTGTATTTCATAGGATCCTCCACACCGGGATTGGTGGCCGCAAGCACAGCACCGATAATCATCGGGAAAGCATACAGACCGATATTCTGGATCCAGAATATCACAGCATATGCCGATCCGAGCAGNCNGTTCTCCACNAGCTTNGGAACNGAGGGCCAAAGAGATGCGGGGACAAGNGAGAAACTNATNCCNAGCACCACTATCGCGGTGTAAGCGATGAAAGCCGACTGTGTGGCGGGNANCACNAANGCGAANGTAAGATGGCAGATGATCATCAATATCGCACCCAGNATAAGCATCGAGGCCCCTTTGCCATNCCTGTCAAGATAGTTTCCGAGGAAGGGGGTCACAACAGCCGCACCNAGNGGGAACACAAAGAATACGAAACCGGCCTGCTGTGCAGTCACTCCGAGATTGCACTGGAGCATGTTGATAGCATACTTCTGGAAAGGGAAGATTGCGGAATAGTAGAGCACGCAAAGAAGAGCCACCAGCCAGAACACTTTGGATGAGAAGATATATTTCAGATCCGAGATCTTGAAAGGATCNTCNTTCTCCTCGCCGCTTTCGCCAAGCTCTTTCTCCAGCTTCTTATCCATNAATGAATATACAATGAACATTATCAAGCCGATGAGNAGCAGAAGNACTCCAGCCGCCACAGGNCGCGANACGCTTNTNCTACCNCCGAGAGTNGCAAGGAAGGGTGAACCTACCACTACCACAGCCACACCGACACGGGCAAGCGCCATCTCTGTACCCATAGCGAGAGCCATCTCCTTACCGGCAAACCATTTAACAATGCCTCGGGAAACGGTGATACCNGCCATCTCGACACCACAACCGAAGATCATGAAACCGATAGCCGACAGTTTTGCAGATGCAGGCATCCCATCGTAGAAGGGNGTGATNTTCCACCATGTGTCGGGNAGGTTGACAAAGTGGGTCATGAAATTCTCCAGCGCGCTCCCCTCGAACGCATCCGTGAGTGCATAGTAGTTGATGAAACCACCTATGAACATCACCGCGCCNGAAAGNATGGCGGTGAAACGTACNCCCATCTTGTCGAGGATGATGCCTGCGAAAATAAGGAAGAAGACAAATACGTTTAGAAACGTCTCGGATCCGGCATAACGACCATATGCCATCGGCTCCCATCCTTTGGTATTCTGAAGATACTCCTGCAGNGGCGACAGAATATCCATGAAAATGTAAGAGAAGAACATAGCCGACGCGAGGAGCACGAGAGCCGTCCATCTGGCCCACGCCTTGTCGCGAAGCAGTTCCTTCGGTGCTTTTGTAGCGTCCATTTGAATTTGAATTTATTGGTTAGTCTGTTGATTGTTTCACTATGTAGTCGTTCTGTTAAGAACCGACACTATAAGCAAGCACAAAATTACAAAATTATTTTGGAANTATAACGCGTCGGCATAAGTTGTTTTTCTATTTTGTCATTTTGGCTGTATTTCTCCCTCCCGACCCACTCCGGCGTAATCCNGGACATTACANCTTTCTCAACATATTTTAAGAAATTTTTGTTAAATTTNATCGTTCATATTGCGTATAATCCCACTANNCATTAATTTTGCACAATAATTCCACAACCTTTTACCTCCGGAAGCTGATACTTACCGACAAGTCAAGTCTTCGCAATTCCGAGATATACGAGTCATGNCTTCTCGATAGCGCTTATAATGAGAGGTTTAAATNGAACTGAGTTTTATATCCGTATACTAACTTAAATTAACCAACTTATGAAGAGACTAATTCTCTTAGCCGTGGCCATTATCGGAATGGTGTCGTGGGCTTTTGCCCAAGGCAATATGCTGACCTGCCGCGGCACAGTGATTGATGAGCTTGGCGAACCCGTAGTGGGAGCTACCGTCCAGGCCAAAGGTACAACAGTTGCCGTCCCGACAGACATCGACGGTAAATTCCAACTGAAAGTACCCCGTAATGTAAAGGAGATACAGATCTCCTATATCGGCTACAANACNCTNACNGAGAAGGNACANCCGAATATGGGTGTTCTCCGCATGACCCCCGANGCNAAGATGCTTCAGGACGTCGTGGTCACTCAGTCAATCGCACGCACACGCGAAACTCCTGTAGCCATCTCCGAACTAACTGCAGGTGATATCGATGTCAAACTCGGAAACCAGGAATTTCCGGAAGTGCTCAAGACTACTCCCGGTGTATGGGCTACTCCTGCCGGCGGTGGCTTCGGCGATGCCAAGATCAATATGCGTGGCTTCCAGGCCGCCAATGTTGCGGTTCTCGTAAATGGTATCCCCATGAACGATATGGAATGGGGCGGCATCTATTGGAGTAACTTCTCCGGCCTCTCCGACGTGACATCAAGTATGCAGACACAGCGNGGCCTTGGCGCTTCGCTCCTCTCGGCACCCTCTGTCGGTGGTACGATCAACATCACTACCAAAAGTCTGGATGCAAAGAAAGGTGGCAAACTCTGGTATGGCATGGGTAATGACGGAATGAATAATGTAGGATTCTCCGTATCTACAGGACTCATGGATAACGGTTGGGCCATCACCGTGCTCGGAAGTCGTAAATGGGGCAACGGTTATATTCAGGGTACAGAATTTGAAGGATGGAACTACTTCGTAAATGTATCGAAGAGAATAAACGACAACCATCAGCTTTCTCTCACAGCTTTCGGCGCNCCGCAGTGGCACGACCAGCGTAATGCAGCCAACGGTCTTACCGTAGAGGGCTGGCAGGAAGTAAAGCAGTATATGAACGGTGAAAGCATGTACAAGTATAATCCTGTATACGGCTTTGACAACGAGGGACGTCAGCGCACCTCCAACAAGAATTTCTATCATAAGCCTATTATTTCACTCAATCATATCTGGCAGATCAACGAACGTTCCTCTCTGTCGACCGCTCTTTATACATCAATTGCCACCGGTGGCGGTTATTCCGGTCAGGGGCGTAATGTGACATGGAACGGAAATTCCCTTTCCTACAGTTCATGGTATGGTGCCAATAATGGTGTACTCCAAACCCTTTTCCGCCGTCCCGACGGCACATTTGATTATGGTGCCATTCAGGATATGAATGCAGCTTCCACAACAGGTTCGAACCTCGTGATGAGCGAAAGCAACAACGACCACGAATGGTATGGACTTATCTCAACCTATAAGAACGAACTTATCCAGAACAAACTTACTCTCACCGGTGGTGTCGACGTACGCTACTATGTAGGCCGGCACAACAACAAGATTATCGATCTTTACGGCGGTGAATACTATATGGACGATGCCGACCGTTCAAGTGTGAAAGTGGCAAATAATGCAGCTGCGGCTGATCCGAACTGGAAATATGAGAAGCTTGGTGTCGGTGATATCGTTTACAGAAACTACAACGGTCATACCCATCAGGAGGGCCTTTACGCCCAGGCTGAGTACAAAGCCCTTGAAGGGGCTCTGACTACGATTCTCGCAGGTTCAATCAGCAACACCGGTTATCAGCGTATCGACCACTTCTATTACGACGACGCTCATGCGAAGTCAGAGAGCCTCAACTTCCTTGGTGGGACAATTAAGGCAGGAGCCAACTATAATATCAACCGTCATAACAACGTCTTCATCAACGGTGGTTATATCTCTAAAGCTCCGTTCTTCTCAGGAGGCGCTTTCCTGCAGTCGACAACAAGCAATGCCACCAACCCNAATGCCCGTAACGAAAAGATCGGTACTGTGGAACTCGGGTATGGTTATCATTCCCCCTCTTTCTCTGTTACGTTGAATGGATATTGGACCAAATGGATAGATAAAACCTCTACTCGCGGTGGTGAAATCACCTCTGGAGAGCACGCAGGTCAGAACTATTACATGAATATGGAAGGCGTCAACGCACGCCACATGGGCCTTGAGCTTAACTTCAAATGGATTCCGGTAAAATGGATGGAATGGGATGGCATGCTTTCTTGGGGCGACTGGATCTGGGATAGCAACGCTACAGGTTATTTCTACAACGATCAGGGTCAGCCGTTGGCCGACCTGCGTGGTAATCTCGCAAGCGGGGTGCTTGCTCCTGACCATGCCAAGGCTACCCTCAACCAGAAGGGTATCCATGTCGGTGGTTCCGCTCAGACCACAGGCGCTCTCGGTGTGACTTTCCGCCCATTCGAGGGTTTCCGCATCGGTGCTGACTGGACAATGAACGCCCGTAACTATTCCGACTACACTATCTCTTCATCAAGCTTTGCAGCCAACGGCACGATTAATGTGGCTGAACCCTGGGAGATTCCATGGGGTCAGCAGTTTGATCTGCAGGCAAGCTACTCTTTCAAGATGGGAGGCCTCAAGTCAACTCTCTATGGCAACATATACAACCTCTTCAACTACAATTATGTGAAGGATGCCTATACAGCTACCAGCTCACCGGGCACCTGGGAGAACGCCTACCGTGTGTTCTATTCATTCGGTCGTACATTCTCTCTTCGCCTCAAAGTTGAATTCTAAAAAAGTTACTCAATGAAATCAAGAAATATCAAATGGCTCGCGATGTCGCTTCTCGCAGCAGGATTGGCCGGCTGTAGCGAAAACTCATGGAACGACACCTATCTCGACGGATTCACTGAGCCCCCTGTGTCAAGCGGAGCTACCAATATCGAGATAAAGCTCTCCGCAGCTGACTATAAGTCGATTGCCAATAACTCTACCAATAAGGCGCTCGCAGAAGCCGCAGGAGAAGCTGACCAACTGGCAGCTATCGAGAAGAATCTGGCCTTCCCGTCGGAGGAAGCGGCTCGTAAGTACCTGCCGGCCTTCATTTCAGCCTCCGACTTCCCCTACTTCAATCTGAACAACGGCTCTTCTATCAAGATTGCATATGATGTCACAGGAGCTCTACCTGCAATTGTGGAGGATATCAATGCCGGGGTTGAACAGTATGCTGTCAGCAAAGATGACTATATTGCTGTATGGGAAAGTGACGACAACTTCATCCAGGCATTCGCCCCGGAGAAACCGGCTTCAGCGAATATTCCGGGCATTCTCCTTGGTGCATTCCCTGATGCGGCAGCCGACAAATATGCCGTTGTCAGCTATAATGAATCGGAGACAAACCCGATTTTCGGCACCATCGGTGGAGATGATCCTCAGCCTCCCGTTGAATGGACTATGACTGATGTAATCAAGGATGTCGCTGTTAATGACGAACTGAATATCAGAGGCGTAGTGACAGGTATATCCACCCGTGGATTTATTGTGACCGACCTTGCCGGCTCCATCTGTTTCGACAAAGGAAACGGATTCTCCGATCCGGCTCTCAAGATTGGCTCTCAAGTAAATGTTTCGGGTACTGTTGGGGTTTATTCCCGTTGCCTCCAGATCTCCGTCAACAATTCATATGAGATAGTCGGAGAACAGGAATATGAGTATCCTGCTCCCGTATCATATGACGGAGCAATGGTGAATACGGCCTGCGAAGGAACAGGCGATTTTCTTGCCCAATACATATCCCTTGATGGAGTGACTGTAAGCGTCAGCGGCAACTATTTCAATCTCAACATTCCCGGCTCAAACTATATCGGTAGCGTGTATTATGCTCCTGAGTTCATAAAGAGCCATCTTTCGGATAAAGCTGTAGTCAACCTGACAGGTTATTTTGTCTGTGTATCGGGCTCCCAAAAGTATTTCAACATTCTTGTAACGGGTATCGATGGTGTCAACATCTCATCAGCTCCTATGATTGTAAGAGCCCCGGCTGTTGAACCTGTCACAGTGTCAAAAAATGCCATTTACAAGTTTGACGGTTCAAAATGGGTAGCTCCGGCAAATACCATTGTGCTCCAGCCCTCTGATTACACCGCCATGGGCCAGAGCTACGGAAACCTCAGCAATGACCTCCCCGACACATTGCTTCCCGAGTATCTGCGTCTGAATCGTCCATATGCTTCCGAAGGTGAGGCCTATACTATNGTNTACAAATACTATGGTGGAGGCGCTACAAATTATCAGGCAACTCAGTTTGTGCTTACTGAAGGTAATTGGGTACGTAATAACGGTGTAGTGGAGAGCAAGGACCAGTTTACCCGTAAGGATAACACATGGTCGTACAACCCCTCTGTAGAGATGACTCTCGAAAAGAGTTCTGACATTGCCAACACAATCTACTATGCTTGTGTCGACTGGGTATATGAGAATATCTCTCTGAAAATGGATCCCGGCTGCGCCATTACTGACGCTCCGTTTATCTATAAGACACGTGCAAANGCCGAGTATTATTCAGGAGCTTCCGCATATTATGGCAATGTAGATGTCAGAGCTTCCACTGCTACCAACAATGCACCTGAAGGCTATACAGGTTATGATGGTCTGTCGGAAGATGAGATAACACTCCTTATCAAGAAACGTTTCTGTACNGAGACTCTGAAAGGTGCGCTTGAGAAGGTTTATTCTGACATGGCTCCCGTAGCAGGAATGGAAGTTACATATTCGGTAACATTCATCTCATATGATGGTGGCAATACCGATATAACCAACGTCTATTCCGTATCCGGTCCCGGAGAATTAAAATATGTAAGCTCGACTTGGTTCGAAAATGGTGAGGATGCCGACTGGTAATTTTATGCCTCAAACGATATGAAAAAGGGATGGCCCTAATTGGAGCCATCCCTTTTTCATATCTGCCTCCATCAAAGGCTATGCTCCGGGCAAAGCGGCTGAACTGTCGGACAACTTCCATTTGAAAATGAAATTTATCCCTCCTTCAGGCGTTATATAATTATAACCCTCTTGATTTTTAGAATGAACAACCGCCTGCTCCACATATTACTCTTTGGCGCCACATTGCTTTTTCCATTGATTAGCCGTGCGGAGACCGTAAGCCAGAAAGAGGCCTCGCGCCTTGCCCGCACATTCTTCAATGCGGCCGCCGGAGAGGTGCTTCCCGCCCCAAAACTGGTGTATAACGGCAAGAACCTCACTACAAACCGTCTCTTCTCCCCTTTCTATGTCTACAACCATCCTGCCGGAGGATTTGTAATCATAGCTGCCGACAATAAGGCGATGCCGGTGTTGGGATATAGTCTGAAAGGTGCCTTCTCTCCCGACAATCTTGATGAAGAGACCAAAACCTTGCTTACGGAATATGCCAAGGATATCGAGTATATAAGATATGACAGCCGTATTCCGGAGGAGGCGATAGCGGCATGGACCGGCATACCCGATTATATCCATAATCTTCTATTCTCCGCTCCGGATTACGACCCGATATCGCCCGACGGTCATTACGACTGGAGAATGAGGCCTCGAGCTACGGAATTCCCCGGATTCGGAGAATACAGCGATCGCAATAAATCCTCTGAGGAGGTAGATGATTCCGACATTTCTGCTGAGGAACCACCTTTCAAGGATTACGAGGATTTTGTGGCTCAGACAAGAGCTGAAGAGGAACAACGTCTGAAGATGCTCGATGAGAAAATCAACCCTACCGAGCCAAAACTGCGTTGGATTGGTGGAGGCCATTTCGAGGTATTCATTCCCGAGGGTATAGTCATGGCGAGATTATATAATGTGCAAGGACAGATGGTGCGCCGTCTCACATACCGCAACACTGACACAGGCCTTATCGATCTTGACAGCGAACCTACGGGGTTCTACTTTATTCTCGCCAACGGAGTGTCGGGACAGCCTTACGGATTCAAAATATATAAATAACTCATATTATGCTAAAATCAAAGATAGCCGCCGGTGCGGCACTATTCATAATTGTATTGGTGGTAATTGTCACCCTTGCCATGCAGGTGTCGTGGTGGTGGTTCATTGCCGAATTCTTCATATTCATGGCTGCCGAAGCCCATTTCGCAGCTCTCCTTGTAGGCGGAAAGAGTGCCGAGGCAAGCCGTAAACTCGATGTTTGCGCTCTGGTATGCGGAGTGCTCGCCGTTGTCGCTTTCGTGACTCTCTACATTATTTTCCAGGTAGACTTCTGATATCTTCCTTGAAAAAACATCCCCCCTACATCTCGGAACCGAGATGTAGGGGGGATGTTTTTTCAATCTAAAGATTATTTGCAGAGACTCTTCTCTGCCTCTTCAAGATCTTCCGGAGTGTCGATTCCGATTGTCGGCTCAGCTGTGACGGCGGTCTTTATCCGGTAGCCGTTCTCAAGCCAGCGCAACTGCTCAAGCGACTCCGCAATCTCCAGCGGACTGCGTCGCAGTGAGGTGACTTCTGCAAGCACATCGGCCCTGTAGGCGTAGATACCGACATGAGTATGGAAAGTAAACCGATCGAGCCATTCAGTCCACTCCACCCCCCTTACATAAGGGATGATACTCCGCGAGAAATAGAGTGCATCGCCATTCAAGGCTCTGGTCACCTTCACAAGATTGGGGTCAAACAGAGACTCGAAACCTTTGGTTTTGTCAAACTCCCTCACAAGAGTGGCCAGTTGCGTGGAGGGATCTTCATTGAAGATATCCATCAATGTCTTGATCTGCGAGGGGGCTATGAANGGTTCGTCNCCCTGCACATTGATTACAACCTTGGCAGGTTTTCCGAGTTTACAGAAAGCCTCATATATACGGTCGGTGCCGCTCTGATGGTCGGCCGATGTCATTACAGCCGTAAAACCGGCATTCTCCACGCACTCCCTGATACGGTCGTCGTCCGTGGCCACAACCGCGCGTACTCCGGCCTCTGTGACACGGCGGCATACTCTCACCACCATCTCTACCCCTCCGATCTTCGCAAGAGGTTTTCCGGGGAAACGCGACGATGCATACCGCGCCGGAATTATCACAATGAAATCATTACAGGTCTTTTCCGTTGTATCCATGAATTATATTTTTTTGGTAGTGTCAGTAGCCGACGGTTGATCGGCCGAATCAGTTTTATGGCCATGAAAACGAGCAATCGTCTGCTTCAGCCAGCCCGGGACAATCACAGCTCCTATTCCGAGATAAACATAATATGATATTATCCTCCACATGATGGCAAGGATAAGGGCGAGTCCGGCTGTGGGCACGAGGTCGCCGTAATATTCCGAAAAGAGCCATTCGCTGAGTCCGGATCCGCCGGGAGTAGGACTCACCATGAGCACCACCCATATCACGAATTCCCTTGCGAATACCAGCCATTGCCAATGATCGCTTCCGGGTACAAACCCGAAGAAGAGAGCGTTGACCACAAGATAACGGGAGGTCCAAGACAAGGCCGTGCCTCCGAATACCTCAAGCCAGAAACGGAAAGGCTTCTTACGCAGCTCCACAGAGGTGGCCACCATATTGTCGCCTAAAGTAGCGGCCTGATTTTTCCATTTACGTAGCCAGCGCCAGTTGAAAATCTTGTAAAGAAGGGATCTTATCCATTCCGGACGCCAGATGATTCCGGCAAAAAGAAGGAGGGTCCATAGGAAGATGCCGGCATACACNACCCAGAAAGTCAGCGCGACTCCATGTGAGAATGTCGACTCCCCTGATGAGAATATGGCGTTGCCGGTNAGCAGCACGACAAGNGGACATCCCAGCACAAAGAACAGCTCGTCGAGAAANAGAGTGGTGATCATCAGTGTAGTAGCCCGACCGAACTCTATACCCTGTGAGTTGAGGAATACCATCCCAAGCGAGCTTCCCCCTACTGCCGAGGGTGTGATGCAGGATGTGAATTCACACAGAAAATCCACCTTGAACGCCTGACTCCAGCGTAGCTGTTTGTCGGTCAATGCACGGAAACGCCANCTGAGGCCGAAATCACGTCCGAACATAAACAGGAAAGCAAGCACCACACATATCCANGTACGGGTGGTGAAATGTATCCCTTGCCAAACCTCCTCAAGGTTCTCTTTCTTCGCGTCGTGCCAGAACATGAAGGCCACAACTCCCAACCCTATCGCGACCGGGAGAAGAACTTTCCAGATTGAAAAGAAACTTTTATCGGGAGGTGCAGTCTGCTGAGTGGAATCGCCCATATTTCACAGTTTTATCGGTTGTAGTGTCTCTTTATTATCGCATCATATCTGTCGGCTACCTCACCCACCACATCTTCCCAGCTTCTGACAAGAGTGGAACGGGCACCCTCGGCCACTCTCCGCAGCTTATCACGGTCGGTAGCCAAATGGCGTATGAGTTCTGCAAAGGCCTGAGGTGTGCGCTCGGTCAGGAAACCGTTGCGGTCGGCATTGACCACCTCCGAGGCTGTGGAGCCCTCAAGGAGTATGGTGGGTGTACCCATCGCCGCAGCCTCCCTCACTACAAGGGGGGCATTGTCATAGAACGATGGGAAAAGGAACAGATCGCTCGCGGCGTAATACTCGCTGAGNGTCTTNCGGTCGGTNATGACACCGTTCATCCTCACGGAGTCGGAGAGGCCGAGCTCNTCTATCCGCTTCCCGAGTTCCTCGCGGGCATATCCTGTGCCGATGAAGTTCATTCTGAATCTTACACTCCCCTTAAGGAGAGCCAANGCATCTATTATGATCCCNATACCCTTCTCCCAGATATGCTGCCCTACGAAGAGAAGGTTGATATCACTGTCGTTCATCCCGAGCCTGCGGCGTGCATTGTGTTTGTATTCCCAAAGATCACCCTCGATCAGGGAGGCGAAGTCATTACCGTTCTCCACCACTGTGAGAGGACCTTTGTAGCCATATTCCCTCACCGTCTCCTCCACCTGCGCCTGTGGAATCCATACCTCGTCGCAGGCATTGAAGAAGTTAAGGATCCTCTTCATGATAATCGGCACACACCATGGCATATGCTTGAAGGANTGCTCGAGATCCGAACGGTATTTGGAATGGAATGTGCCCACCAGAGGCACACCNTGCTTCCGCTTCACATACACAGCCAGACGTCCCGAAGAGAAGGGACAATGGGCATGAAGGATCTTGAAGTCGGTGTCTCTAAGGCGTTTCCATATAAAGGGATCAAGTTTTGGATAACCGTAACGGTATGGTTTGCGCGACTGTATGGGGAGAGAGAAGAAGCGCATCACAGGATAATCGCAGTCGGGCGCGACAGGATTCCACGGAGTCACCACCACCGGGCTATGTCCTGACCTCTTAAGCCAACGTACATAATTCTCCACCGTCAGGGTCACGCCGTCAAGTATCGGCGGGAAGCTGTCGTTGAAGATGCCATAAAGACCCTTTCCGGCGGGATGTTGGTAGAAGTTGCTCATTTCGTCTGCAAAATTAACCTTTTATTAACATTACTGCAAATAATCTTAACAGTTATCCGAATTATAACGCACGGATACCCCCTTTCGGTTCGTTTTCACTTTTGTCACCCCCTCCTCTCTCACCCTCAGCCATAACCGCAAAAATACTCATTTATTGGTATTGCGGTTGCAACGGATTATTCGTAATTTTGCATATGATTTTTACTTTGGCCTACAGATCATATATATATCCGGCGCTTCTGNCGTTGGGCTGCCTCGCTTTCGGAGAGTCGGCGAAGGCATNTACCTCCATTTCCGATTCCNTGCCGGTTGCGGAGCCGGAGGATTCCGTTGAATGGAATATGCTCGACGATTTTGTCATTGAGCGACGCAAAATGGGTTCCTATAAATTCGATGGAGCTGAAAACGCTTTCAAGATCAATCAGACCGAACTCTTCAAGGCTGCCTGTTGCAATCTCGGAGAGAGTTTCACCACAAATCCCTCGGTCGATGTAAACTATTCCGATCCTGCGACAGGCGCGAAACAGATAAAACTCCTCGGACTCTCCGGCAGTTATGTGCAACTGCTCACAGAGAATCTCCCTAACTTCAGAGGGGCCGCCCGTCCGTATGCACTGCGATATGTGCCGGGACCCTGGATGAAAAGTATCAGCGTCTCGAAAGGTTGCAGTTCTGTAAAAAACGGATTCGAATCAATGTCAGGACAAATCGATGTGGAATATCTGAAACCTGACGACCCGCAAGGGGCTGCTGTAAATGCATATATCGATTCGGAACTGAAGATAGAGGGGAATGTGGATGCCAACAGACGCTTCACCCAACGTCTCTCTTCGGAGATCCTGCTGCATTATGAAGACCGGCTGATGAATCATGACTCCAACGATGACGGTTTCACGGATACCCCCGACATCCGGCAAGTCAACGTACAGAACCGCTGGAAATACTTCGGCGAGAAGTATATCTTCCATGGAGGAATCGGTTATCTGAATGAAAAGAGCGAAGCCGGCCAGCTCGGGCATCACTCCGGACATCTCTCCGACCCTTACCTCATCGACCTCCTTACCAACCGTGGCGAGGCATACATGAAACATGCCTTCATCCTTGACCGCGAGCATAATTCCAATATAGCGGTAATGGCCAACGGCTCATTTCATGATCTCGAAGCCTCATATGGCTACAAAGGGTATGATGTAAAGGAATGGAACGCCTACGCCCAGCTTATCTATGAGACCGACTTCAATGAGATGCACAACCTCTCGGCAGGGTTTTCATTCAATCACGACTCTTTCCGTCAGCATCTGCGTGAGGTAAATGATCCTTCGCTCCCTTATACCCCTCTCAACGAGCATGAGAACACTGCCGGAGCATATGCGCAATACACCTGGAAACCCTCTGAGAAAGTCACCGCCATGGCAGGATTGCGAGGCGACCGGAGCAGTCGTTTCGGATGGTTTGTGACTCCCAGACTCAATATCCGTTATTCCCCTTTGGAGAATGTGAATCTGAGAGCATCCGCAGGTAAAGGGTATCGCACTGTATTCGGATGGGCTGAATATAACTATCTTCTTGCAAGCGGCCGTAAACTCGTGATCGACAATCTCAATCAGGAGGCATCGTGGAACTACGGCTTCAACGTTGACTGGAGGATTCCGGTGAATGCCGAGACCATACGGCTCAATGCAGAATACTATTATACCGATTTTGACCGTCAGGTGATAGTGGATTACGATTCCGACCCCCACACCCTCACAATCGGAAATCTTAACGGAAAGTCGTATTCACATACCTTTCAGGTCGATGCCACCTACGAGTCATCGTTCGGCCTCAGCGTTACTGCAGCCTATCGTCTGAACGACGTCAAGACCACTTACCACGGGGTGCTGATGGAGAAACCCCTCACCTCCCGATACAAGGCCCTCCTGACGGCCTCCTACTCCACGCCGATGGATATCTGGCAGTTTGATGCCACACTTCAGCTTAACGGCGGTGGACGTATGCCGGCCCCCTACCCTTTGGCCGATGGCTCATGGTCGTGGGATGAACGCTTCAAGGCATTCCCGCAACTCAATGTGCAGGTGACCCGATGGTTCCGCCATTTCTCAATATATGCCGGAGGGGAGAACCTCACAAACTTCAAACAGAAAAACCCGATATTGTTCGCNTCCGACCCCTGGAGCCCGAATTTTGACTCCACCATGATATGGGGGCCCGTGCATGGTGCTATGGCATATATCGGGATACGTTTCAATTTCGGAAAACTGTAATCAATGACATAACAACATAAAACAACTAAAATTATGACTAAGAAAATTCTGACCCTTCTGCTCCTTGTAGTGGCCACCCTCAGCGTGTCGGCCAAGGATATCCGGGAGTATGTAGTGACTACTTTCCCGCAGATGACTTGTCAGAACTGCGAGAACAAGATCAAGAAGAACCTTCGTTTCGAGAAGGGTGTCACAAACATCAAGACCGACCTCGCCAACCAGCTTGTGACTGTGTCTTACGACGCGGAGAAGACAAATGAGGCTAATATCGAGGCGGCTTTCTCAAAACTTCAATATAAAGTGGTGTCCGCCACTAAAGAAAACGTTTCAGAGGTGAGAGCCAAAGCTGAAGGGAAAGCCGGACACGCATGCAAGGCCGGTGGATGTAAAGGTGGTGCATGCAAGGATGGGGCCTGTAAAAAGGACCACAAATGCAAGAAAGAGGACACTTGCAAGAAGGATGGTGCCTCTGAATGTTGCAAAAATAAGAAATAACAATGTTTAACAATTTAGCATGAACAATCCCGGATATTACCATGTTGTAATATCAGAAAGTCGGTTACACGTCTCCGATAAGCCGAAAGGCAACCTCGGAGCAACGACAGCCGAGGATTTTGTTTCATGATGTTAGGTTAGTTTGAAAAGTATTATTAATAACGCGAAAACGCGGTCGATGTGAATCGATCGCGTTTTCAACTTTTTATTCCTAAACCTCACCTGTCGCTTACTCTCACCAGACGTTGGTGTGAATATACTCCGGTTTCCATTTATCTTTAGGTTCGGTCTCCCCGGCCGGATAACCGATAGCGATACAGTTGAGCGGAAGAATCTCCTTAGGCAACTTCAACAATGAGGAGAAACTCTCCACACGCTCTGTCATAGGATACACTCCACACCATACCGCCCCGAGGCCTATGGCGTGAGCGGCCAGTAATAGGTTTTCGGTTGCAGCCGACGCATCCTGAATCCAATAACCCACACCCTCTCCGGAGAAAGTGGCGGTGGTGTCGCCGCATACCACTACAGCTGCCTTAGCCTGCCGCATCATTTTCATACTCCCGAAATTCTCTCCGATATAGTTAAGCGTGACTGTATCCCGAATCACTACAAAGCGCCAGGGCTGTTTATTGCCTGCGGTGGGGGCTGCCATCGCAGCCCTTAATAGAGAATCCATCGCTTCATCGCTTACCGCACGGTCGGAATAGGCACGCACACTCGTGCGCGTCATGATATCCTCATATGTGGTCGGTGACGCGGTCTCTTTGCTGTCGCTACCCGATGACCATAGAAGTCTATAGGACACTAACAATAGTCCTGCAACCAAAAGAATGTTTAGAAAACCCGATTTTTTCATGTTAGTCTATTTTAAATTAGTAATTTCAAGCAATCATACCTGTCAAGACCATCCTCTTACGATACGGATCCTATCCCTATTCAGCATGTTCGGCACATTTGAAGAGAGTACCTGTAGGACACACAAACCGACAATATGGACGGGCAATGATGGTGGAGAGGAGTACAAAGAGCGCCGCAACTATAATGATGGCTATCGGAGCCTCCTCAATGAAGAATCCCTGGAAAAGCTCCAGATCCATCCATTCAGTCAGCATATCACCCCAAAGACAGAGCATCAGGAAGCCCCAAAGAATCCTGCGGAACCAGTTGAGGGCCTTGATTGTGCCCACACTCATTTTTATCTTATAATGGCAAATCTCAGCCATCAGTATTTGTGCCGAGCCTAACGGACAGATATGGTTGCAATAATGCTGGGGGTGTCCGAAGAGAGGATAGATGAACGCCGCGACAAGCATAGCCAAGGCAATCACTCCCACCGGCCATGTGAATCCGTTGGACAGCAACCTGAGCATCTGAGTGTAATCCAGGAACTGACCGCACCAGAAGCCCAATACGACTACATTGGCGATCAACTGAACATTATTATAGATTCTATTCTTGACAAAAAGAGGGATAATGCATGCTGCAAGAGTGACAGCCAGAGCAATCCACATCTTGAGAGGCATAGAGTGTTCATCACGTATGGTCATTGATTTGTCGTAAGCCGCCATACCTGCTGCAAAATTGGCTTTTATAGCATTGGATGTGTAGGTTGCCCCTGATACGGCATCTACTTCCAGAGCGACGGCCTCCTGCGGAGTCTTTCCTATCCACTTATCACAAATTACGGAAGCTCGCTTGAAGAAAGCAGGTGTTTCGGAATTTGGTAATGCTTCTACAGAGGCAATTTTGCCGTCGGCAATATGTATCTCAAGTGGAACTGCCCCACCGTAACCTATTATATTAGTCAATCCGGTAGTATTGATTATAGTTTCTCCATCAACAGTGACAACTGCCTCGGTTTCACCTTTGCCTTCAGCGCCGAGAGCTGCTTGACCGGCCACGGCAGAGCGCCTATGCTTACTGAAGTCTTGTCCAAATAGACTCTTGTTGACACATAGCGATGCCACACACATCATCAGCAGACACACAATCAACGACAGAAGTCTACCTACAAAACCGACTTTATTCCGATACGACCCTCCGTTGTTGTGATTGCCCCTACACTGTAGGTTCTCGCCCCCATCATGTAGGCTCTCGCCTCCACCATGTAGGTTATTGCCACCACCATGTATCGGTGTCACATTATCATGCTGTTCGTTCTTATCTACTGTTGCCATTATGTCATAGTTATCGTGTTATCACTCATAATACCATCCTTTATAATTCAACCCCAATCCAAACCCTCATAATCAACTTAACCCGTCAAAATCAACTTGACACCTCATGATCAACTTGACACCTCATGATCAACTTGACCCCTAATAATAAACCTAAACCATCAATATCGCATCAACACCCATCCGATTTGCAATATGGAATTAAAAATATCAAACTGATTTTGATATCAAACTAAAATAGGCAAGAAATCTATATGATTCCTTGCCTACTTTGAGGTGCCAACCAGATTCGAACTGGTGTGAACGGTTTTGCAGACCGGTACCTAACCACTCGGACATGGCACCTTATAATTCATTATTTTGCTTCGGAGAAGTATCTCTTTCCCCTTTGCGAGTGCAAAATTAGACAATTCCTTTGAATCCACCAAATTTTTCATCACTTTTTTTCACATTAATTTATACCAACACTATTCCCCGGCAACCATTTAATCAATCATAAGACTATAGACCAACAACTTGTAGGGACGCGATTCTTCGCGTCCACATCAGCATTACACTCAAGCCATCTCTAATGCAGACGTGAAGAATTTCTAAATCATCTACCTTCATTTGAAACTAAATCCTGCATACATCCTTATAATCTCAAAAACTATTTGTAACTTTGAATATAACTTCAAAAACACTTCGATTATGAAACACTATCTTAGCAATAATCTGCTGAAAGTAACAGTAGATACTCATGGTGCCGAAATTCAGAGCATCACGGATCTGCGCACCGGTCATGAATATATGTGGAATGGAGACAGCCGATTCTGGGGACGCCGCTCACCGGTGCTCTTCCCTATAGTCGGATCTGTATGGGAGGGCCGCTACCGCATGGATGGGAAAGAGTATGAACTCGGCCAACATGGCTTTGCCCGCGATCGGGAATTTCTACCGCTGGAGACCGATAGCGACGATGAACTGTGGTTCCGTCTTGAAGCTGATGAAGAAAGTCTGAAATTATATCCTCGTCGCTTCCGTCTTGAAATCGGTTATCGTCTTACAGGCGAACGTGTGGAGGTCATGTGGAGAGTCACCAATCTCGACGATAGAACGATGCATTTCCAGATTGGAGCCCATCCGGCATTTATGTATCCCGACTTCAATGCATCCGATCCTGTCCATGCTTATCTACTGTTTGACGGTAAGGAACTCACCTCAGAACTCCTGTCGGAGAAAGGGTGTATTGGCTCCGAGACTTTGAGAATCGAGAGAGATGAAGATGGTATGCTCCCCGTCACCTCCTCTACTTTTGATATAAACACAATCATTCTTGCCGGGCGACAGGTACGTCGTGTCTCCCTTCTCACTAAAGAGCGCACACCTTATATTTCAGTTCTGTTTGACGCACCTCTTGTAGGTTTATGGTCGGCCGCGCCGGACTGCCCCTTCATCTGTATCGAACCTTGGTGGGGACGTTGCGACCGTGTAGGCTTCACCGGAGAGTTCGCCGACCGCGAGCATGTAAATACCCTCTCCCCCTCCGAAACCTTCAATGCCTCCTACACCATAATCTTCGAAAACGTCGGAATCATCCGGAGACGTCTGAACAATTCGGAGACGTCTGAAACATCCGCCAATCACTAACCCCTCTCCTCTCGAGGAATACCCTCTCAATGAATGTTGCTTCCCCTGCAACCCAGCTTCCCATTCACCATCAACCTGAAGATTAGGGTAAAACATACTTAACCTGAAAATCGGTGTTAAACAGCTGCATCGGTATTAAACCGAAGAATCGGTATTTGATACAGAGTCCTCCTCGTATTAAATACCGATCTTTCTTTTCCACGCAAAAAAATACCTATATCCATATGCTCTTAAATCTTCACATCCTCCAGATTTGCGCTTTCTTTGAAATATGGATTAAGCTACATCAGTTCCTTGCAATACCATCATAAATAGGATTATTTGTAGCGGGAGTAAATTTCGACTCCTTTGCGCTTCATGCGTTTTATATCCTCGGAATTGTTCGGATCAATTCCATACTTTGACAAGGGGGGAACCACAACCTTAGTACCCGGTTTGATACGGTCCGGATGACCGAGTATTGCCTTGTTCTCCTCATATATGATAGGCCAAAGGTTGAAGTTGCCATAATGCTCCTTCGCCATAGTGGTGAGGTAACGGGTTGTGGATACCGTGTCATACACCGGCCTGTCGGACGGTTGCGTAGGGACATCATCGCTACCGGTCGACCCCGAAGATTGAACGGTACCATTTACGTTTGAATCAATATTTCCGGTCGAATCAATGTTTGCGACAGAGTCTACTTTTGCGGTAGAGTCTTGTGCAATAGAATCAACCTTTGTCAACTCACCTGAGGCTGTCAAAGGATTTTCAGCTGAAGTAAGGGTCGACGACCCCATTTCAACTTCCGAAGGGGATGTCTCAGCTTTCCCTTTTTTGGAAGAGGGATCGTTTAATACAAACAGGAACCAGACGACGGCGACTAAAGCCAAAACCGCTACTGCTGTAAGGAATCCGGTTAGGAAACCCCAGCCAAAACGTCCTCTGCGTGTAGGTGGCACACCGCTTTCAAGTCCGGGGATAACAGGCTCTTCAATGCTTTCCTCTTGCTCCTCATCACTTTGCATATCATCGCTTTGCACTTCATTGCTTTGCCCCTCATCACTTTGTGCCTCATCATCTTGTATTTCATCCCTTTGTACCTCATCATCTGACGAAGAGGTCTCAATCGAATCCCTTACTTCCGATTGTGATATGGAATCATCGTTCATTTGAACCTCATCATCAGATTGGGAAGAAGCATCAGGTAACGGCAACACCTCTTCCGTTTGCGGGACATCCTCTTCAATTACCGGCAACTCCTCTTCAGGCAACAGCACCTCCTCGTCCTCCACCAATTCCACGGCTTCAAACGCCTCGAAGGGTGAGTTAACAAGATCCGCCAGTTCCTTAGCGGCCACAAAGGATATTCGCTTGTGAGCGGGAATCTCGTTATCCTCTCCGGTGCTGACGTCTACACTCTTTCTCGCATCCACATCAACGAGTTTGAAGGTACCAAATCCTTTTATACGTACGCTCCCCCCTCTTTCCAGTTCCTCAGCCACAACAGCAAAGAGTTGCTGAAGGAATTTCTCGCATATCTCTTTCGATTTGCCGGTGGCAAGGGCTATCATCGCGGCCAAAGCCGTCACGGTAAGTTTATTCTCCATTACATATACACTTTCTACAGGTGTCCTGTCACATTAATTTTTATTTACCCTCTGCTTCAACCCGGCAGCTGCCTTGAACGACATTACAATCTTCGGTGGCACAAGGAGCTTCTTTCCGCTGGCAGGATGAAGTGCTACCCTTTCCAGTCGCTTCTTGGGTTCAAATGTGCCGAAACCGGGCACAATCACGCTGTCAAGCTCCGCCCCAGATTCACCAAGGCAAGAGGTCAATCCATCTATAAGCTCTCCTACCTCCTCTCCGGAGATATCAAGTCTTTTTGATAAAGTATCTATTAATGTCCTGTTGTCCATATACTTTTCTACCTTTCTTTATGCTCATAATCGCTCGGCTAATCCCGGAAATCTCCCGATAATATCGGATTCCGGCAACCGATTGATATTATCTTTCGCAATTTACGACAAAAGTAATCAAAAAATTCCGATTGTCACCCCATGATTCCGATTTTTATCTCTATCCAATGTGTCGCGACAATGTGAATCGTACACTTCATCTGACATCAAGGCGGGATATTAAGCAATTGAAAAATAAAATTTCACAATTTTTATATCGTCAGATGTAATTTTCCGGAGATATCCTGCGTCTAATATAGCAGAACAATGAAACGAAGTTTTAGAGCATTCATGAGAAGCCTCGACAACTAAGTGTTCACCGGACTACAAAACCAAAATTACAATATAATGAAACTTTTCAAATCAATCCTCTCCCTCTTTCTCGCCGTTTCAGCCGTATCGGCATCAGCACAGGTGCTTTACAAAGTCGAAGGTAACGGTCTCACTCAACCCTCTTACGTATTCGGCACACACCATCTCGCCCCGATATCCGTAATTGAGCAGTTCGGAGCTGCAGAACCCTTCAACAACTCCACACAGGTGGTTGGTGAGATCGACATGACCCAGGACCAGATGCAGATGGCCATGGCTATGCAGAGCCATATGGTGGCTCCCACCGACAGTACTCTCTCAAAAGTGATACCTTCGGATGAGTTCCAGACAGTCAACGAGCAGTTCAAGAAATGGGCACCGATGCCCGGCATGGATCTTACGATGCTCGAGCCGATGAAACCGATGGTAATCTCAACAATGGTGGTGGTAGGGATGACACGTGAGGCTATGCCCGATTTCAATCCGGAACAGCAACTCGATACATGGTTCCAGTCTACCGGTAAGGAACAGAACAAGGTTGTGATTCCGCTTGAGACCGCTGAACAGCAGGCCGAGATACTCTTCGACACCACCCCTATCTCCTATCAGGCAGACGCTCTCGTGGAGATGCTCAAGAATCCCAAGAAAACCTTGGATCAGACAAAGAACCTCAACGATGCCTATATGGCCCAGGATCTAGCAAAGATGCTTCAGCTCAGCGAGGAAGATGATGAGCATCCTGAGTTCATGATGGCACTTCTCGACAAAAGAAATGCCGACTGGCTCACGAAGCTCCCTGCCATATTCAAGGATGGATCGACGTTTGTAGCCGTCGGAGCACTTCATCTTGCCGGCGACAAGGGAATTATCGAGGGTCTTCGCAAACTCGGGTATACAGTCACTCCCATAGCTAAGTAATCATATATCGACCGAACGACAACAGAACTATTATAAAACATTACCGGACAGCCTGAGTGAGGCCGTCCGGTAATGTTTTATGATACAGGGATAAGTTTTTATGATACTGGAGTTGCCGGTGTGGCAGGAGCTGCGGGATGTGCTCCTCCCACTGCGGGATCCGGAGCGGCCGGCTCATGAGGAGCATCCGGCTGGGGCACCGTCTGCATTGCCTGAGGCTGCGGATAGAGCGACTGAGGCATCGGATAACAGGGATTCTCCGGCGAACCGCCATTGTTGAAGAAGGGATACGGCATACCGAACACCACATCCGGGTTCTTTCCGGGACAGATATATCCGTCGATAATGGTGTCGCGTCCCGACGGGCTCTCATATGTGTAGAGATGGAATCTGTAAAGCATCACGGCGATATGCTCGAATACCGCGCTCATAATAGCCTCATAAGGTATCCACTTCGAAGTCGATGTGAAGCAGTAGACCTGCAAAGGTATTCCGTAGGGAGTCTGACCCAGAGTGGTGACGAAGCAGTCATTGCCGTCGCCGGTGCTGGCGATATTGGGATTGGCATCAAGCCACATCTTCAGATAAGCACGGAACACTCCAAGGTTGGTATCGATCGATCCATCGGCCAGACCCTCCGGATTCGCGGCATTCTGTTCCTTTCCCGCTTTCTTCTGCTCGAGCTTCTTTGCGATCCATTCCTGCATCATCGGTATCTTTGAGAATTCGGCAAGCAGTTTGTCGTCGCAAGGCACCACACTGTCAGCATCTATCATATACGACCGCTGTATGCGGCGTGTATTGCTCACCTGCATCGTGCGATAGTTGGTGAATCCGTTGCTGACAAGATTATATGGCGGAATGGTGGTAGTTGTCTTGTCCCAGTTGAGGATCTTCACGGCAGTAAGCGACACTTCAGTCACAGTGCCGTTGGCATCACCGATCTTGATCCAGTCGCCCACATGGAGCGAATCGTTCTCCGAAAGCTGCACACCGGCCACCACACCGAGTATACTGTCTTTGAACACTAACATCAAGACGGCTGCGAAAGCACCGAGTCCGGCAAGAAGAGATCCGGGCGACTTGTCAACCAAAATCGCCACCGCTATGATGGCATAAAGGATCCATATCGCACCCTTTATCAGCTGTGCAATACCGTTGAGCGGAAGTTTACGCTTGTTGGCACGCGTGTTTACATGCTTCCATATCACATTTATGATCAAAGTAAGGGAGTTGGCCACCACAAACGATATATATATCCAGCAGAGGCGGGTAAGCCATGAAGCGAGAGTCTCACGTCCATTGAGAGTGAACTGAATGAAAATGAGGAAAACGATAGCCGGGATAATCCGGGCAGTGCGTGTAAAGAATCTCTCATCGCGCAGATATCCGTAGATATCCGAGTGAAGACGTTTCCCCACATGTTCCATGAGGAAAAGGACAATCCATTTTACAATATAACCGATTCCGATGGCTATTACAAACACCAGAGCGGCATAAAGAATGGTGAACAATGTGTCGTTGTTCTGCATATCGACCAACGACAGAATGAAGTCCACAATCTTCATGAGCAATCTCGCGATAGCGTAAGTGCCCTCCTGAGCCGGCTCTGAAAGATCAACCTTGGGCATATTCTCCAGGGTCTTCTGTGCAATCTCTTCTGGCAGCATATCTTTATAATATTATTAAGGTGTGATTTTATTAGATATATAAATTGTGGAAAGGGGAATCCCGGAGACAGACCGGCGGTATGGATCCGACCATGCCTCAAATGCCTCCGGACGATGTCAGGGGCACAATATGTGCGCCTATACTATATACAATAAAAACTCCCGCTTAGTTCAAAAACTGTATAAAAGATATGATCTCATCCTCCTTAACGGAACCCCGGGCCGAAATGTAATATCCCCTCCGAGGATGAGGTAAGGAGTGAAACAGGTCAATTCAAGTAAATCGGTGATAATGGCGGCGTTAAAATCGCATTAAAGAATTTTAACATTTTAAATAATCAAAAACTGCACACCCCGAAGAGCCGTGTGCAAAGAGTTCAAAAATATGTTGTAAAACATAAAACCTTTGTAAGTCACTATGTATCTATTACTTGAGATGACATTTTTCATCTTCTGAAAATGTTTTTACAAAAAATAACACAAAAATATTAGGAATCAAGAAATTGATGTTGTAACTTTGGAGTGTAGGAAAGTGAAATCTTAAAAAATCTAAACAACTTATGGAACAAACTTTCGTAATATTGAAGCCCTCCTGCGTGGCCAGAGGTCTGATGGGTGAAGTGATCGGCAGAATCGAGAGACGCGGCATCACCGTAATAGCAATGAAGATGATGCAGCTCGACATAGAGAAGCTTCGTGAGCATTACGCCCACCTCGCCGACCGTCCCTTCTTCCCCGGTCTTGCAGAGTCGATGATGGCTACTCCGGTGGTCTGCATGGTGCTCAAGGGTATTGATGTTGTAAGAGTGTTCCGTGAGATGGTTGGATCCACCAACGGACGTAACGCAGCTCCCGGCACTCTCAGAGGAGACCTCTGCATGAGCAACCAGGCAAACATCGTTCATGCTTCCGACTCTATTGAGAACGCCAAGATAGAGATAGCGAGATTCTTTGATCCCTCCGAGATCTGCGATTATACTCCGCAAAACCTCTCTTTCCTTTACGCAAACGACGAGCTCGATCCGGACTACTACAAGAAGTGATTCTCAAGAACGGATTATCAACAAGGCCCGTAATCAAAATTAACGGAACTATCGGAGCGTCAGACCTCACGATGTGCTGACGCTCTTAAAACCATCTCTCCAAAAACAGGTAAAACAAGATGATTCTTTTAAAAAAATTAGCAAGTCTGACCCTNCTCGCGGCTTTCGCAGCCGGCGCNATGGCTCAGACCATCACAAGTAAATCACCNCACTCCGACGCACACAAGCAGCTTCTCGCCAACCAGGCCAAAAGCAAAGACCAGATACGTCTTGTAGAGAAGAATACATTCATTGACCTCATCGATGATATCGAGCCGGAGCTTGACATCTACACCGAAGGATGGAACAGCAAGGCTGTAAACCCTTTCAAAGAGTCGGAGGTCCCCAACACCAAACTGATTGANGTGACCGGTTATTTCATGCCGGTNCCGGGTAAGCTGACCTCCAATTACGGTTACCGCGCACGTTTCGGACGTATGCACAAGGGAGTTGACCTCGCGATCAAAAGCAACGATACAATCTACGCCGCTTTCGANGGTAAGGTACGTCTCACCAACTATGAAGCCAAAGGTTACGGCAACTATGTGATTATCCGCCACCCCAACGGTCTTGAGACTGTTTACGGCCACCTCAACCGCCATCTTGTAAAGCCTGATCAGGTAGTGAAGGCTGGCGATCCTATCGGCCTTGGCGGNAGCACCGGAAGAAGCACCGGGCCACACCTCCATTTCGAGACCCGTTTCATGGGATACGCCATCAATCCGAACGCCATCTTCGACTTCGCAAACCAGACCACCCATACCGACACATATCTCTTTGACAAGAAGACCTACACCAAAGCGCGTAACTACGCTCCGGCAGGAAATCTCGCCAAAGCTGAGAAAGAGAATCCCTATCGTGCGGCCGATGCNGAGAAAGATACCTACACGGTGCGTAAGGGTGATACACTCTCTTCAATAGCCCGTGCTTACGGACTTTCAGCTACCACTCTCCGTAAGATNAACAACATGAGCAATTCCGATGTGATCAAGATCGGTCAGGTGCTCCGCTTGAAATAAAGCATTATCAAAAGTTCCGNATCCGGAACACTCACAAAAAANTACTGGAAAAGAATCATCTTAATATCGTAAAAAGCGAGGGAGGCTTAATCAGATTAAGCCTCCCTCGCTTTTTATATCATCNCGCTANGNTTATATCNTNTCCGCCGCGGGAAAATATTCCCGGCGGANTCAATTGTAGCGATAATCAGTCAAGCTGGAGCACATAGACCGGTGAACTGCTATCCTCATTCTCAGCAATCTTCTCNCCATCACCCTGATGTGCTGTCTGCACAAAGATATGCAGTCTGCGCTCNTTGTTCCAGAGATTGGTATCATATGTGGGNTCCCATGCATCAACGGAGAAGTCGGTAAGGTCGCTCACCGACCATTCCACCTCACCCAACTTTGGAGTGTAGGCNACACTCACTTTGCTCCCCCTNTCCTGATCGCGGAAAATATAGAAAGCNTCTTTGCCNTCGCTCGCTATTCTCGGACGTGAGATAGGAATCATCTTNGTGCCACCTCCGGCCAGAGAGAAGGGGGTCACTCTATCCCCTACCCTATTCATATTCCATTTCTCTCCATCATGCCATACAAGACGNTATTGAGGCACATCACTNGCGGGATCACGCCAATATGTNGCGATGTAAGGATGACCGTTTGAATCTGCGGTCATACTTGTCTGATTGATCAANTCGGAATTCTGGGGAATCTNCCATGCCTTCTCAGCGGAAGCCTCCGTTATAGGNAAGGTATATTCCGTGCCGTCGCTGCGTCGCCACGTTTTACCTCCATCCGACGAAGAGGCNTAACATAGGTCATGATTGGTCTCCACCAACCATGTCTCGCGCCACACCCACGACATATGCATCGTGCCCCCNGCGTCGACAAANAGCTGCCAATAGGCATTTCGCTCACCTTCACCATCTATAAGGATATCATGCACACGATTCCACTTACCGGTAGATACATCATAACGGTTGAGTACAAGATTTCCGCGTCCGGAGGCACCCGACCGATATGCAAAGAGCAGATCGCCGTCGGGCATGGAATAGAATTCGGGATAAGTCACATCCTCCTCATTATTGCCCACCATCTTCTCAAGCGCTCCGAATTGCAGTNCGCCCGGAGCCACGGAGCGGCAATAACGCAAGGGATGNCCGTGATGGTCAAACGAGAGGTGCAGATACCCCTTTCCATCTACCCCTATACTTATCACATTGTGAGCATCNGCNATATTCCCTTTATATTGGGTGCGTCTTACAGTCCATTCACCATCTTTTCCCGCGTCAGATACGGAACGGCTACCGACCACTACATATCCCTCATCATCGTAATAGGATACATACTGCGTTCCGTCATGAGTAATGACGGAATTCCCTCTGAATACAGCGGTATTCACGGAGGTCTTGCTGTAGCCGTCGCCGACATGGCTCATTTTCACNTCTCTGTCGTAAGCATTTGCGGTGAGTGAAGCCGACAGCCCGAGAAAGGGTGTCAGCATATATAGTAAACGTTTCATTCCTATGTGAGATTAATCAAGGTATTTTACAAAGCCTATTTCTTTACCGTNACCGAGGGCTCAATCCAGTGANGCCAGATAAGCCTGACGTATAAGGATAAGACGCTTCAGGAGTCCCTCCATCTCGGAAAGGGGAAGCATATTTGCGCCGTCGCTTTTCGCCACACGCGGATTCTGATGTGTCTCCATAAAAACACCGTCGGCTCCGGCGGCAAGCGACGACATCGCTATAGTNGAGATCAACTTAGGGAGACCTCCNGTGACTCCGGCTGCCTGATTCGGCTGCTGAAGACTGTGAGTAGCGTCGATAATCACCGGACACCCGCAAGCCTCCTTCATCTCAGGGAAACCACGCATATCCACTATAAGGTCCTGATATCCGAATGTTGTGCCTCTTTCAGTCACGGCCACATTGTCGTTGCCAGATTCGCGCACCTTTCTCACGGCATGCGCCATCGACNGAGGCGACAGAAACTGTCCTTTCTTGATATTTACGAACTTACCGGTTTTAGCAGCCGCCACAAGGAGATCTGTCTGGCGGCAAAGGAATGCCGGNATCTGAAGGATATCTACATACCCGGCAGCCATCTCCGCCTCTTCGGGCANATGAATATCGGTCACGACAGGCACGTTGAAAGTCTCCCTCACCTTTCTGAGTATCTTCAGAGCCTTCTCGTCGCCGATACCGGTAAATGAGTCGATACGGCTGCGGTTAGCCTTACGGTAGCTCCCTTTGAATACATAAGGGATATCGAGGCGGGAGGTGATCTCCACCATTTTCTCAGCTATATCAAGAGCCATCTCCTCACCTTCGATGACGCAAGGACCGGCAAGCAGAAAGAAATTGCCGCTACGGCTCGAATTCAAATAATCTTTTATGTTCATATCGAGAATATATTAATGATATATAGGGCGCACTNCGAAATCAAGGCTTGGCCAATTGATTTACAATATGCACGGCAGTGACACCATACAGTGCGGCTGTCTCTGTGCGCAGACGGCTCTCGCCGAAAGTCACAGGGANGAAACCATGATCTACAGCAAACTCCACCTCCTCTTTCGAGAAATCGCCCTCCGGTCCGATCATGATGACCACATCTTCTCCGGGACGGCAGTTCCTCACAAACTCTCTGCGCGGATATGCGGCATCGCAGTAGCCGAAGAATTTCTGACACCTGTCACTTACAGAGGCTACGAAACTGCGGTAATCNGTCATATCCTCTATCACGGGCAACACACCCTTCAGACTCTGCTTCATCGCCGAGATCATNACCTTCTCAAGGCGTTCGGTCTTCATGAGCTTGCGCTCGCTGCGGGCGCATTTCAGCAATACGACACGGTCGATACCGATCTCCACAGCCTTCTCAAGCATCCATTCCATACGGTCGGCATGCTTGGTGGGCGCNACAGCCAATGTGATCTGCACTCCCCAATGATTCGGAAGATCGCTCTTTGAGATAATCTCGAGAGCTGTCCGTTTGGGATGAGCCTCGACTATCGTGCAGTGGAAACGGTGTCCTTTCCCATCGATCACCTCCACATCGTCCCCCTCCTTCATCCGGAGCACACGGCAGCAATGNGCCGAATCCGATTCCGGAAGNAGGCCGGTGGTCTCNATGTCGGGGGCATAGAACTGTATCATACCTCAGGTTTTATCAGTTTTTAAGTTCAGGATCAGGTGTAACAAAACCGGATGAGCCTCCACCGAGATCCTCGGCGCGTCGCTTACCGATCTTGGGATTGGGATTCTTGTCAGTAAAGATAATCGCGAAAAGAATACCTACCACCAGAGCGAATCCGGCAAAGCAATACCAGGAGATCTTCCAACCCTCCATCTGTGCCTCNGGTGATGTCTGGCTGAANACGAAATGNTTCACCACAGCCTGAGCGCAAAGTGTACCGACCGATGCACCGATACCGTTCGTCATAATCATGAAGAGACCCTGGGCNCTGCTTCTGATCTCCGGACGNGTCTGCTGGTCGACATAGAGGGAACCGCTCACATTGAAGAAGTCNAAAGCGATNCCATAAACTATCATCGACAAGATGAAGAGCCATACCCCCGAGCCGGGATTACCAAGACCGAAGAAGCCNAAACGGAACACCCACGCGAACATAGCCATCAGCATCACACCCTTTATACCGAAACGCTTCAGGCATACCGGGATAAGAAGTATGCAGAGAGTTTCGCTCATCTGTGAGAGGGAGATAAGCAGGTTGGCATTCTTNGTGAAGAAATTATCGGCATACTCAGCCACATTCTCGAAACTTGTNATGAATACGTTGCCATAGCTGTTGGTGATCTGAAGCGACACNCCCAAGAGCATACTGAAGATGAGNAANATCGCCATTCTTCTATTNTTGAACAGCACAAAAGCATCAAGCCCGAGCGATTCGGCGATACTCTTNGCCTCACCCTTGTTGACAGGACAGGCAGGCATACCCAAAGCATANAGACATAAGATNAGTCCTAAAGCGGCCGATGTGAAGAGCTGAGCGTAGGTAGACTGGAAACCGGTGAAGTTGACAAACAGCATAGCGCAGATGAATCCGACCGTACCGAACACACGTATAGGAGGGAAATGCTTCACGGTATCCAATCCGGCCCTGGAGAGAGCCGAATANGCCACAGAATTCGCAAGACTGATTGTGGGCATATAGAANGCCACGGAGCATGTGTAAAGTGTAAANAGCGGNCCGAACTCCACAGTATCGCCGGCGCCGGCACAATACCAACCGGCGGCCACCATAAAGCAGGCGGCAATAAGCTGACAGAGAGAAAGCATCTTTTGAGCCGCTATCCAACGGTCGGCCACAATGCCAATGATTCCCGGCATGATTAACGAAACAAATCCCTGCACGGTGTAAAACCAACCGATCTGCTCACTGAGCCCCACCCTTGAGAGATAATTACCCAAGGATATAAGATAAGAGCCCCATACGGCAAACTCCAGAAAATTAAGGATTGCCAGTTTAGTCTTCAACAAAGTCTGCGATGTCATCTTTGATTCTTTAAAACATTACTTTGAGTTAATACAGGCGACAGGTCAACATTTGTCATTGCTCGACAAGACAGTTACGTTGTCGGCATCGCTTGCTCTGCAAAGTTAATCAAAAATTTATTATGCTGACTTAATTGAGATGATAAATCTTCCCCCTCATTCGTGAAAAACTACACTAAAAAAGGGGAGGCAACAACCGGAACGGGAGATACGGGATAAGAGGGGTTATGTCTCAGTGGAGCACTGTATCCAAAAATTCCCTCCTTGAGAAGATACGCANTGAATCGGTATCACCGGCGGCAAGTCCTCTACGTTCAAGACTGTCAATCCACTCTTTCATCTCTCCGGATGTACATCCGCAATATTCCGCGAGATTCTCCACGGCGCCACCTATCACNATCTCTCCGGCGGCNGGCTCTGTCATAATCCCGATAAGCTTACACATCCNGCTGGATATATCGCCGTGGCAGTATTCCATGACAGTATCGACAGGACGTTGCGCCCTGCGCGACAGATAATTGAAGAAGTTAAGCATATAGATGTTATCNGAGTGCAGCAGATTGACATACTGCTCCTTGCTGAATTCCATCACACTTGTACGTGTNAGGGCNACGGCGTTATACGGATAACCGGTAGCCAGTCCGAAAAGACGGTCAGCCCCGAGCACCTTACCGAAGCCGCTGCGCTCCTCTATGACAATTCCGATCTCCTCCAATGGATGGATGAGACTGATATCNCCGGAGATGACAAAACGAACCATTCTCACAGGCTCCCCCAACTCAGCCAGAAGATCGCCCGGCCGNTAGTTTTCAAAACCGATATTAGTTTTTTCGAGGAAAAGAGATACCTGATCCTTGCTCACCCCTTTGAAGAGCGGAAGATCCATTATCAACTCATACATTGATGCCATAACGCTGTTGTTTAGTTCGGAACGTACGCTTAACGGAAGTTGTTCAGCACACCTAATAGTAGAAACACTTTTAAAACAAAAAAGTTAAACAGGANAGCATGTTAAAGNGGATAAANCNGNACNNCATNNTGATGTATATACAAAGACAGNGAGCGAAGCTTGAATTAGCTTCGCTCNCTNTCTTTGTAGCGGGATCGAGAATTGAACTCGAGACCTCCGGGTTATGAATCCGACGCTCTAACCAACTGAGCTATCCCGCCATCAGAACTCTATCGTTCCGTTTTGCGAGTGCAAAGTTAGGAACTTTTTCTCAATCCACCAAATTATTTTGCAAATATTTTTAACAAAAACTCGAATCATTAACACATATTATTGATTTACATTTAATTACTTCACATAAAATTTTTCATCCCAGTCATTCTCCTCTACTCCTCGGAAAGAGGTTGTTTATTAGATAAGGGGGTGTAACGAACTGTTGACTCACTCGGCGTGTTGATATTTTACTAAACGAATAAAGACGAGAGGCTATGTTACATGATATTATATTCCTGGTATTGGGTCTGGTGCTCTTGGTAGGGGGCGCCAACTATATGACAGACGGCGCCGTCTCGGTAGCCCGTCGGTTCAAGGTGTCGAATCTTATGATCGGTCTGACAGTTGTGGCGCTTGGCAGCTCCATGCCCGACATTGTAGTGTGTGTGGAATCTGCTCTCGAGCACAAGACAGCCATTGCCGTAGGTGAGGTAGTAGGTGCAAATATATTCGACCTTCTACTCGTGGTGGGTATCATGGGTCTGGTGCGGCCATGGCGTGTAAGCTCACTTATGCGCAGGCAGGACCTCCCGATCCTCTTCATAGCCTCATTCTCCCTTTGGGTAGCAGGCGACACCGTAATATTCGACGGTTATCACCATAATATCATCAACCGAAGCTCCGGCATACTCTTGCTCCTCGTCTTTCTGTTCTACATGTGGCTTATGATAAATGCCTCGAAGAACGCCTCAACCGGACTTAAGGATGGCACTGATGCACCAACGCCTCCCCATCCACAAGCAACCGTGACCCAAAATGTCGCTTCCGACCGGAATATCGCCGACGAGCATAACGACTCAATAGCATCCTCACATGCCCGGAAAGCCGCTCTTTGGGGAATGAAGGGGAAGATTGAGGAGGCTGAGGAGAAGATAGCTACCCTGCAGAGCCGTCAATGGTTCTCATGGATCCTCATTGTCGGCGGCCTCGGAGCACTCGTCGTAGGAGGTAATTGGGTAGTAGACGGTGCGAGTGCCCTCGCCCTTAAGGCCGGCATGAGTCAAGGGATGGTAGCATTGACCGTGGTTGCCATAGGTAATTCCCTACCCGATCTTGTGACATCACTTACAGCCACACTCAAAGGAGCGAGCGGGATAGCCCTCGGTAATATCGTAGGAGCCTGCATACTTAATGCACTCCTTTCAATAGGCATCAGCGCGACGATCACACCGCTCGGAGCCGACACGATAGGATTTGTCGATTTCCTGACCCTTGCAGGTGCCTCACTCCTCCTCTGGCTTCTCCCCGTCTTATCCCCCCGGAAGAGCATTGGCAGATTCTCCGGAGCCTTATTGACAGCCCTCTACATAGCCTACATGGTATTCACAATCATCCGCGGCTGACATCCGNCANGTACATTTCGAAAACCGTTTTAGATTGTTTAACGGCATCATTGTTCGGTTTCTCCTAATTTTTTGTTAAATTTGCAGACTATTGGGATTTTATAGTATTCGCCTATGAATAGGAGCTGTGAACCAGCAATTTGTAGGGACGCGATTCTTCGCGTCCACCCGGGNGTACTGCGAATGGCAATGCTGACGTGGACGNGANGAATCGCGTCCCTANCGGCNATNNTNACGTNGACGCGAAGAATCNACGNCNNTANNNGCTATCAATANGTTANCGGTCAANNGANNGGNNNGNNTANTANNTTACAGCTNNANNATAGGTGAAGACGAGATTTTAATAACCGACATAGATGGTGAGATTCATATTGCGACATATATCATTCAGGGGATCTTTTTTACGGGCCCTTCAGTTCCTNGCGGCAATCATCCTGATGACGGGGACGACATCCTGTTTTACCGGGGTGGAGGGGACAAAGAAGATTACCCTTACCAAGGATGAGAGAAAACAGATTCAACCTTCCCCTGAAGAGGAGTTCTTCCAGCCGATTGCAGGCACTCCCCTGTCGGCATGGCAACCGGGCAGGGAGTTCATAGCCGCCGACAACAAGACCCTGCTCATTTTCGACCAGCAGGGCATGCCACTCGACCCGGAGGCCGTGGCCCTGGCCGGCAAGACCCTTACCTATCAGGGTGTCACCACGCGGCTGACCCCCGACGGTTCAGAGGAATGTGTACTGATATTCTCTGACGGCAACTCCATATTCCGATATAATACCGGAAAGAGCAAAAGTGAAGCTCCCGGCAACATCTACAGCGACCAGATTCCGATGATGATAGATGTGGCTATGGTAGATGCCACCCGCGAACTGCTCAAAGGGAAACAGCTGTGGACCCGCTCCCCGTTGTGGTATGATGAGAAAGGGAACAGAATCCCGGGACGTAAGTATGTCCCTGTCACGATCACAGATGTGCATCCGGGGACAATTGTCTTTCCGGTTTCGGTGAGTTTCGTAGACTCCGATGGCAACAATGCTCTTGTATTCATGAATTTCGGAAATTCCGGCAAGGAGAGCCGGTCGTTTGCCAATCTCTTCTATCTTTCCGATTTCAGGCAGAAATATCCGGGCATCACCGATGAGGTATGGCAACTTATATGCGACAGCAATGTCAAGACCGGAATGACCAAGATTGAATGTAAGCTCGCCCTCGGCAATCCTTCAGAAGTAGACACCGGGCACGACTACAGCCAGACACTCGACCTCTGGCACTACCCCGATGGAGCGGTGCTATGGTTTGAGGATGGTCTGCTTACACGTTTCCGCAGATAGAAACCGATCCGCATAAGCAATACATAACGAGCGAGTGATGTTTATTTCACTTTAATGAGACACACCCTAAAACGATTACCCATGTTCACATACGATAAAGATATAACCCATCTCACCACATTCGGCATTCCGGCCAAAGCCCGCATCTTTGCGGAATATGATTCTGTAAAGATGCTCACCAAGATCTCACGTACTCCGGAATTCACGGAGAATGAAGTACTTCACATCGGTGGAGGGAGTAATCTCCTTTTTGTAAAGGACTTCGACGGATTGGTACTCCATTCGGCCATCAAGGGGATTGTCCGTTACGANAAGGATCCGGCGACAGTCTACGCTATAGTCGGAGCCGGCGAAAAATGGACCGATTTCGTAGATTGGTGTGTGGCGTCCGGACTTGCAGGAGTGGAGAATCTTGCCGGCATTCCGGGAGAGGTAGGTGCCGCGCCGGTGCAGAATGTAGGAGCATACGGTGTGGAGGCAAAGGATGTGATCCACAATGTGGAATGTTTCGACACAGTGACACGCCGGACTGTAGTTTTCAAGAACGAGGAATGTGAGTTCGGTTATCGCGACAGCAAGTTCAAACATGATTGGAAAGGGAGATATTATGTGTTGCGTGTAAGTTTCAGACTCACTCCCACCACAGTAGCCTCACACCTTGACTATGGTCCGCTCAAGGAGCTGGAGGCAAAATTAGGTCATACGCCTGACATCGCCGAGGTGGCCGCCGAGGTTGTGAAGATACGTGATTCCAAGCTTCCCAATCCGGCTGAGATCGGAAGTGCGGGAAGTTTCTTCAAGAATCCGGTGGTCAGCAGATATTTCTACGAGGAGCAGATGCGTGCCCTCACCTCCGAGATTCCATGTTACCCTGTCGACGAGCACTGGGTGAAAGTTCCGGCCGGTTGGCTAATCGAACATTCCGGACTAAAAGGGATGAGAATCGGTGGTGCCGAGGTATATCCCAAACAATGTCTCGTGATAGCCAATACCGGTGGAGCCACGGCCGACGATGTGAAGGAACTTGCTCACAGAGTGGTGGAAGAGGTGCGCACACACTTCGCCGTAGTGCTACAGCCGGAAGTCAATTTCATCGANACCGACATCAAAGTGACCATCCTCGGGAGCGGTACATCCAAGGGGGTGCCTGAAGTGGCGTGCGCATGCAGGGTATGCCGGTCGGAGTCACAATTCGACAAGCGTCTGCGAGCCTCGGCATTAATCCGCACTCACGGCATGACCATTCTTCTTGACGTATCGCCCGATTTCAGGGAGCAGGCCTTGCGCGAGAACCTTACAGATGTCGATGCGGTACTTCTTACCCACAGCCATTACGACCATGTGGGTGGCATAGATGACCTGCGACCCTTCTGCGCACATCGCAATGTGCCTATATATCTTCAGAAAGATGTCAACGACGACCTGCACCGACGTCTCGACTACTGCTTCCGCCCNACCCCCTATCCCGGAGTNCCCACTTTCGATATGCATGAAGTCACACATAACGAACCATTTTACATCAACGGGCTCAAAATCATTCCGATACAGGTGATGCACGGTCGTTTGCCGATTCTCGGATACCGTATAGGCGACTTCGCATATATCACAGATGCCAAAACCATCCCGGAGAGTGAGCTGGAGAAACTCGAAGGGCTGAAAGTGCTTGTGGTGAATGCCCTCCGCGACCGCGAGCATTTCGCCCATATGTCAGTACACGAGGCTGTGGAACTGATCGAGCAACTTAAGCCGGAGAGAGCCTACCTCACACACTTCAATCATGAGATAGGGCTTCATGAAGAGGTTGAGAAGCGACTGCCGGCGAATGTGCATCCCTGCTACGACGGACTGACCTTCACCGTAAAATAAAAACCGGTAAATAATAACTGCTACCGGTAAATAATGCCGACGGCCCTCTGAAGACTTTCAGAAGGCCGTCGTTATCATTTTTACATTGTAAGAGGGATCCGCTCAGATTTCAAGATTGCTGAGTCTGGCGGCATTCTCCTCGATAGTGAGCCGGTCGATACACTCCTGGATATCACCATCCATGAACGCCGCGAGATTATAGATTGTATAATTNATTCGGTGGTCGGTCATTCTCCCCTGCGGGAAATTGTAAGTTCGTATCTTGGCGGAACGGTCGCCCGTAGAGACAAGCGTCTTGCGTCTTTGAGCGATATCTGCGAGATACTTCTCACGTTCGCGGCTATATATATATGTACGCAGGCGCGCGAGCGCGCGCTCCTTGTTCTTAGGCTGGTCGCGTGTTTCCGTACATTCTATAAGTATCTCATCCTCCTCACCGGTGACAGGATTCTTCCACATGTAACGGAGTCGCACACCCGACTCCACCTTGTTGACATTCTGGCCGCCGGCACCGCCGCTTCGGAAAGTATCCCATTTTATGGCACCCTCCTGTATCTCCACGTCAAACTCCTCCGCCTCCGGGAGCACAGCCACTGTAGCAGCGGAGGTATGCACACGCCCCTGGGTTTCAGTTGCCGGCACACGCTGCACTCTATGCACACCGCTCTCATACTTCATCACTCCATATACATCCTCACCGTTGAGATTGAAGCAGATCTCCTTATACCCNCCGGCGGCTCCGGGACTTACGGAGGTGACCTCCAGTTGCCAGCCCTTTCGTTCAGCGAATTTCTGATACATCCGGAAAAGGTCGCCGGCGAAGAGAGCGGCTTCATCGCCCCCCGTTCCGCCCCGAATCTCGACTACCGCATTTTTAGCGTCCTCCGGATCGGCCGGCACGAGCAGCATCTTGATTTCAAGTTCCATATCGGGAATCAGGGCGAGATCACGATCGAGTTCCTCACGGGCCATAGCCCTCATCTCCTCATCATTTTCAGAGGCGATGATACTCTTCGCCTCCTCCACACCGGCGAGAAGGTTGCGGTAACGCTTAGCGGCGTCGAGCAGTTTTTCGAGCTCCCGATACTCCTTGGTGAGCCTTACATATCTTTTCTGGTCGGCGATGACCTCGGGATCGGTTATAAAAGTAGCCACCTCCTGAAAACGGAGGTCAAGGCCATCGAGGCGATTCAACAGGGGATTATCTTCCATAAGAAAAAAGGTGACATATTAAAGGNGAAAAGAGAGGTAGAGGTAGAGAGGATAGGATAGGTTNCGNGGAGAGAGGGCCGAACGGACTCACAAAATTACAAAATAACATTGAAAAAAGTTGTGTGCGCGGGAAAAAAGTTGTAACTTTGCAGTCGCTTAAGCNCGTACGGATCTGCCGGCCCGTCGTGCGGCGGCACCAAACAGTAACAAACCAAAACAACCGGCAAGTTTCATATGGCAACAAAAATCAGATTGCAGCGTCATGGCCGTAAAGGCTACGCTTACTATCCCATTGTAGTCGCCGATAGCAGGGCACCACGAGATGGTAAATTTATTGAAAGGATAGGTTCCTATAATCCGAACACTAATCCTGCTACAATAAGTTTAGACTTCGACCGTGCTTTGTATTGGGTAGAAGTGGGAGCACAGCCCACCGACACAGTTCGTTCCATCCTCTCAAAAGAGGGAGTACTTCTGATGAAGCATCTTCGTGGCGGTGTCAAGAAGGGCGCATTCAACGAAGAGGAGGCACAGCGTCGTTTCGATGCTTGGAAGTCAGCCCGCGATAAAGAGGCAAGCGCATTCCAGGCAAAACAGGATGCCAAGGCAGCCGAGGACGCCAAAGCTCGTTTTGAGGCAGAGGCAGAGAAGAACCGTCTCAAAGGAGAGGCAGTAGCCAAGAAGAAGGCAGAGAAGCTCGCAGCCGAGGAGGCAGCCGCCAAGGCAGCTCTTGAGGCAGAGACAGCAGAGACTGAAGAAGCAGCCGCAGAGTAAGCGAATCAAAAATTTTTCAAAATTTTCACTGAAAAATTTGCACGGTTCAAAATTAATGCTTAACTTTGCATCGTAAAAACAAAACACCGGGTATTTCACCCGAAATCATCCGGTGTTAAAAAGGCCGATTAGTGTAGCGGTTAGCACGCCACCCTCTCACGGTGGAGACTCGGGTTCGAGTCCCGGATCGGCTACATTAATTCAAAAGGATTGTCGAGATGACAATCCTTTTTTATTTCCAATTTTATCCTATCCCACCCCAAAACCTTTTATATCTTCCGGCGTTATAATTATAAAAACCGGATTCCCGGTCGTTCTGAATATCGATCCTCAATCCTATCAAGCAGTTTATTATTCTTTATTGTTTCACCTTATTAGTATTATACTCTATGAAAGCATTATCAATTATATTTTACGCCATCGGATTCGTACTTTTGATCGTATCCTGCTTCACTACAAGCGTAGCCGTCACATGGTGGCTCGGTGGGTTTGCCGTCGTCGCTCTTATAGCCGGGTGTGTCTGCCAGTTCAACGCGACAACCCGCGAACAGCAATTCCACTATCACAATCAAGATTAAAGAAGATTAGCCTGTTGCAGTGTATCGGGTTTGCCGATATCAATGAGCCGCAGTCCCGGCTGAACGACACCCGCAAGTGTCGAAATTACTCTTTCGGAGAGCAGATAGTCCATTATCGGGAACTTCTGCTCTCCGAACATCTTTTTCATCTCCTCCCGCATAGCAGGGCCGGCCACATAGATTCCGCTGAAAGCAAACTCACGGTCGTCATGCGCCCCCATATAGCTTTCCGGCCTATATCTCCCCTCTCCGAGATGATGCCATCCCCTTAGCTCCATATCCCTTCCGAATATCAATTTACGACTCGATTCCCTGTCGCTTACAAGCAATGTCCCG
This sequence comes from Bacteroides sp., assembly GCA_014801605.1. Lineage (GTDB taxonomy): Bacteria > Bacteroidota > Bacteroidia > Bacteroidales > Muribaculaceae > Lepagella. The sequence continues at coordinate 4,425 of JAAVDU010000014.1, read as the reverse complement.
TCACGTCCCGACGACAGGTGGATATCCATCAATCCTCCGAGGTCGGCATCACTTAGGATATCTACATTATGTACAAGCACAGGCTCCTCTCCGAAGAGAGGGGAGGCTTTCACCAGTCCACCCCCCGTATCAAGAAGCTCTTCACGTTCATCACTTATATATGTGGCTACCCCAAAATCGCGCGAGGAGAGAAACTCTACTATCTGCTCTCCGAAATGATGTACATTGACCACAATCTCATCAAAACCCTGCTCCCGCAGGCTACATATCACCCTTTCAAGCATAGGCACCCCCTTTACCGGCACCAATGCCTTGGGATGCTCCAGTGTCCATGGTTTAAGACGGGTGCCAAGACCCGCCGCAAGAATCATCGCTTTCATCAGAATATCTTTTTGAGCCCCTGCTCACGGTGAAACAACTCTACTTTTACATCTTCAAATTTCTCAGCCACCATCCCGGCAAACCTCTGCGCGCAATACACAGAACGATGGCGTCCACCCGTGCATCCGAAGCCTACCTGGAGCGAACGGAACCCTCTCCTTGAATAACACTCTATAGAGGGAGCCACAATTTCGAAGGCACGTTTCACAAATTCCTGCACCTCTCCCCTACCCTCAAGGAATTCCACTACAGGAAGGTCAAGGCCGGTCAACGCCTTATATTCATCATAGCGCCCCGGATTGTGCATCCCTCGGCAATCAAACATGAAGCCCCCTCCATTGCCGGTGAGATCTTCCGGATAACCGCGCTTATATGAGAAACTGAACACTTTCACAGTGAGTCCGGTATTTCCCTCATCCTCTTGAAGCGCAAGACGGCTTGAAACGCATTTCGACGCCACTCTCTCCAATTCAGGATAGTCGGTGAGAACGCCCCCCTTAAGAAGGTAGTCAAGATTATTCAATGCCGCCGGAATACTCTCGATGAAATGAGCCCGTTTCTCNACAAGACCACGGAAGCCATACGCGCCAAGCACCTGAAGAGTCCTGAACAAAGCGAAGATCCCCACATCTTTCAGGATATCCTCTNCNGGCACTCCTCTCNGNNNGGAGATATTCTCCGCATAACTTTCCAACAACATTCTCCTCTCCTCANCTGTGAAACCGGCCTTGGCCTGCCACAGGAAAGAGACGGCGTCATATATCAAGGGACCTTTACGCCCACCCTGAAAGTCGATCAACCTCGGTTCACNATCCTTTATTATCACATTGCGACTCTGGAAATCGCGGTACATGAAACCCTGAAGAAGATCCNGCACACCGGTAAGACGCAACGCAAGNCGTTCGAAATCATCTTCAAGCGCCTCCTCGTCAAAAAGGATCCCCAAAGGTTTCAGAAACTCATATTTAAAATAGTTGAGATCCCACATCACCAGCCGTCGGGAGAAGGGGCGNGCGATAACATGGTCGCTCCAAAGACCCTCAGGGAGAGTCTGCAGAGCAGCCAACGCCTTCAGGGCACTCTCGGCAAGNGGGATCCGTCGGGAAGTAGAGAGGAGCGAGAGGAGTGAGGCATCCCCCAGATCCTCCTGCAGATAGGCNGAGAAATCCTCATTCACAGCGAGAATTGCGGGGACNCCCTGACCATTCTCATGAAAAATCTCCGCNAGCCCNACAAAAGCCTTGTTCTCACGAATATCGTCGCCTACGGTAGCGATCACACTACCCACCTCCGGAGAGGAGAGTCTGAAATAGATCCTGTCGGAACCGGAACGNGGCAAAGCCAACACCTCCGGCTCAGCGCCATACCGCTGACGGAACAGCTCANCCACCCTCTCGCCGTATACACCAAGAGACTCCATATCAATAACTATATTTNCTACTATTCTTATCTTTATATTTCNNTTATACTGCCAACGCCACGATTTATTNCATGAAACGCCCCCTTATCTCCAAGATAGGAGGGGATAAACCTGACCAAATCCTGACAAATAAAATGAATAAACAGATTCGTCAGAAAAAATTGGCACTACAAAATTAAGAATATTTGTTGTTAATACCGACAAAAAACATTATCTTTGCGTCACAATTCGAAAAGAAGTCGCAAAAACTACTTCTCCGATTGCCCGGAACCGGCCTCTCCGGAATCTCCACCATATACCTATATATGGAGATCNATGANTTTCGGACAATATCCGTAGCTCTACGAATCCCTTTCGATCAAGAAGTCTTAACCCATAAANAAAAGTCATAAAACATATCATAAAAAATTTTCACCAATGGCTAAAATCGATAATTACAATTTTGCCGGAAAGAAAGCCATCGTCAGAGTAGACTTCAACGTACCTCTCGACGAGAACGGCCACATNACCGACGACACCCGCATCCGCGGCGCTCTCCCCACCCTTAAGAANATCCTTGCCGACGGCGGNAGCCTCATCCTCATGTCTCACATGGGTAAGCCGAAAGGTAAGGTCAACCCGAAATTCAGCCTCTCCCAGATCCGTGAGGATGTTGCCAAAGCACTCGGCACAGAGGTGAAGTTTGCCGACGACTGCNCCAAGGCAGCCGATGCAGCAGCCGCCCTCAAGNCCGGTGAGGTGCTTCTTCTCGAGAACCTCCGTTTCTATCCCGAGGAGGAGGGTAAGCCCGTAGGTATCGACAAAGCCGATCCCGGCTACGAGGATGCCAAGAAGGCGATGAAGGAGAGCCAGAAGGAATTCGCCAAGACTCTCGCAAGCTATGCCGATGTATACGTAAACGACGCGTTCGGCACCGCACACCGCAAACATGCCTCCACAGCAGTAATCGCCGACTACTTCACACCCGACAACAAGATGCTCGGCTATCTGATGGAGAAAGAGGTGCAGGCTGTCGACAACATCCTCAAAGATATCAAGCGTCCCTTCACCGCTATCATGGGTGGCTCAAAGGTGTCGACCAAGATCGGCATCATCGAGAACCTCATGGACAAGGTGGACAACCTTATCCTCTGCGGCGGCATGACCTACACATTCGCCAAGGCACAGGGTGGTAAGATCGGCCAGTCGATCTGCGAGGACGACAAGCTTGATCTCGCACTCGACATCATGAAGAAAGCTAAAGATAAAGGTGTAAACCTTATCCTCGGCACCGACTGCATCGCAGCCGACGCATTCAGCAACGACGCCAACACTATGGTATGCCCCTCCAACGATATCCCCGAAGGGTGGGAAGGTATGGATGCAGGTCCCGCCACCCGCGCAGCGTTCGTAGAGGCTATCATCCCCTCCAAGACTATCCTCTGGAACGGTCCTGCCGGAGTGTTCGAGTTTGACAAATTCACCGACGGCTCACGCGCAATCGCCGAGGCTATCGTTGAGGCCACCCAGAACGGCGCCTTCTCACTTGTAGGCGGCGGCGACTCTGTGGCATGTGTCAACAAGTTCCATCTTGCCGATAAAGTGTCATATGTATCCACCGGCGGCGGCGCTCTTCTCGAGGCAATCGAGGGTAAGGTACTTCCCGGTGTTGCAGCAGTAAAATAAACAGAACGACGATAAAAGCCGGGGAGAGCCCCTAACGACCCTCCCCGGCTTATTATATCTGTCAACAGAATACCTGAAGACTCCCTGCGGACTGGACTGTGAAAACTCGCTATCTCTACCGTGAGAACCACCAAGCCTACACGTAGCAACTCTCCGAAGCGGCCTTTCACAAATATTTAGGACTATAGGAGTCATCATAAACATTTTTTTCGTCAAATCAGTATTGTTTTATTCAAATAATATTGTAATTTTGCAGTGTCGTTGGGCAAAAGGGGAAAATATTGCCTCCAGCATGAAAAACCAACCCTTTAAGAATGGCCCAGCCACCCCGACGACATCATAATACGACAGAAACGTACTAACATATTTAACCAATAAACAAACACTATTTAACATTATGGAATCTCAGAATTCTAAGGCTGCTCCCTCTGTGGCTGCAAAAGTGAAAAAAGAGGAGAAAATCAGCAACGTGAAGGGTATCCGCAACGCCTTCATCGTGATCATCTGCTGCGCTATCTGCGCTGTGTGCATCTTCCTGTTCGGCATGGGTTACTCCGGCAACTTCGAGGGTAACGATCCCAACGGACACCCGATCAACCTCGCAGGTACCGTTTACAAAGGCGGTTTCATCGTGCCTATCCTGATGACCCTCTTCCTCACTGTAATCGTTCTTTCCGTAGAGCGTTGGATCGCCATCAGCTCCGCATCCGGCAAGGGCAACACCACCAAGTTCGTTGCTGACATCAAGGCTGATCTCGCTGCCAACAACATCGACGCCGCTATGGATCGTTGCAAGAAGCAGAAAGGTTCAGTTGCATCTGTAGTTTACAACACTCTCGTGAAGTACAAAGAGATGGATGCCAACACCGTTCTCAGCAAGGAGCAGAAGCTCACCACCCTCCGCAACGCAGTAGAGGAGGCAACCGCCCTTGAGATGCCTTCACTCTCACAGAACCTTC
>JAAVDU010000013.1 GCA_014801605.1 Bacteroides sp. | reverse complement strand
GGAAGTGCGAGGGAAGTTATGTTGGCGGAGAGAATAGCGAGGGAAAGGATGAATGTTTTCATAAAGGGATGAATGTAAAAGGATGAATGTTCTTAAAAACTTATAGATGTAAACTTATAAAGATGAGGAAAAAAAGGTGATAAAAATAAAGGCCGTAATCTTGAGGGATTTCGGCCTGAGAGTGCGCACGAAGGGACTCGAACCCCCACGTCGTGAGACACCAGATCCTAAGTCTGGCGCGGCTACCATTACGCCACGTGCGCATTTACGGATGCAAAGTTAATGAAACTTTCCGAAACACGCAAATTCTACGAGTGAAAAAATCGTAAGTGTACATGGCTATTTCATTTAAGCTTTCGGTAAATACTCCTTGACAGACTGATCTCCGGCTGCCTCATCATTGAAATAATCTGCATTGACGGCAAAGCTCAGCGTGGGACCATTCACAAAAACGGGCGCAATCAGGATAGCGTCCAGGTCTATTCGTTCAACGCCAGCACAATACTCGCCCCCGAAGCCAGTCAGGAAGAGATATTTATATGATTTACAATGTGCCTGAGAAGGGAAAATAGACTCTTTATTTTAGGTTAAATGAAAGATCCGTGACCCTTTTGACAAAAAAGAGGATTCACTTGAATCCTCAGTTCAAATCTCTCTTACAGTAGGCGAATATCCAATGCGCCTTCTATTCGGCTTAGCGTCTCCAAGGTCAGGTTCTCCCTTCCCTTCAGTATCTTTGAGATCTGCTGCTGCTTGCATCCCATCCTTTCCGCAAGTTGACTCTGGGTAATGCCTTCGTCGTTCATCTTCCCAAGCATTTTCAAAGCTATCTTGCGTGAATGCTTCAGCCATGAACTGTTGGCTTGTCGCTCCTCAGCCTCTTCCCTCCATTTGCTAGGTGTTGGTGACTGATATTGTCTGAGTCGTTCTGTTACCCTGTCCATAATAAAATCTCCTATATTAATATTCTAAATAAATCTATAATTCTGCTAAATAATCGATAAATCCTTCGTCATCAACGATTCCTTTTTCAATTAAAAAGTGACGTGAACTGAGAAACGTTGACACTTTTGAGGGACCAAACTCAAAAGAGCCAATGAAAGAAAACGTTAGATGGGATTCTGTCCTGAGAACAGATCCGGAGACGCAAGAACAATACTGTACACGAGAACTCGTAACAGTGTATAAGACATTGACAACGAGTGTTACAAATGACACTCGTTGTCAATGCAAATTTGTTGCTCGGAGTTTCGGCGAGGGGGGTTACCATTCGAAGGCGAGGGAGGCGCCGAGGGAGTTGAGGGTGATGGTGCGGTTCCAGGAATTCCAGTAGTTGGAGGTGAGGAGTTTGTAGTTGATGGCGATGTCGATGGCCTGTTTGGGATGCTTGGTGCTTAAGGGGATGCGCATGCCGATGGAGGGACGGAGATAGAAGTATTGCTGGTTGGTCATGTAGCCGTCGCCNATCTCGATGTATTTGTTGCTGAGGAGGAATGAACATCCTATCTTCAGGTCGATGAAGAATTGTGAGAATGTGTTGCCGAGNGTAGCCCTGAAGTCGGTGAAGAGGGGTANCATGGCGGCTGTGGTGGTGGAGGGGTGGTTGAAGTTGAAGCTGTTGTCGGGTTGCCAGCCGGANCCCCATTGGTCCTCATGATGTGCGAACATTACATCAACACCGACACCGACACCCATATAGAACCATGAATTATATTGAAATCCCTGNGAAGTGGAGAATTCCATGAAATCGGCGTCATAGTGTCCGAAGGTCTTTGTATATCCACCTTCGAGGAAACCTTTATAAGATGAAGCCCCGGAAAGGGCGGGTTGAATCANCTGTGGGAGTTGGTTGGCTATCTGATAAAGCTGGGCGTCGGCCTTGGAGGGGATAAGGATGGCCGCGAGGATGACAGCACAAGAAGCGAAGATAGAGCGTGTCTTCATAATCAGAGCGTGTTTTTTCATAATCAGAGGGTGTTTATTAATAATCAGAGAGTATTGTGTTGAAATATTATGCACATATAACATCAAGGAGAGGCGTAAGGTTTAAATATGTTAAATTAAGTTATAAGAAAGGAATAGAAAGGGTGAAATCGGAATATGTTTAGTAATTTTACCACTGAAACGCCGGAAAAGGTGATTCCACGGAACTAAACCAAAAACGAAAGAGAGATGTCACAGGCATATATCGCACCGATCGACGAGAAGGAACTTGTGAAGCAGCTACAGAATCCGAAGACTGCCTCACAGGCTTTCAGTGTGTTGCTGAAGACATACAGTCAGCCGGTGTATTGGCAGATCCGCAAGATGGTATTGAATCATGACGATGCCAACGACCTTGTGCAGAACGTATTCCTGAAGGCGTGGAACAANCTTCATAACTTCCGGGGGGATGCGAAGCTGTCGACATGGCTATTCAAGATAGCGGTGAATGAATCGATCAACTTCATCAACAAGGAGAAGCAGCGTCAGCAGATCAATGAGGACGCTGATGATTCTTTTCTGCTCAACAATCTGGAGGCTGACAGCTTCTTTGACGGCGACGAGCTTCAGAAAGAGCTTCAGAAGGCAATAGCGAAGCTTCCGGAGAAGCAGCGACTGGTATTCAACATGCGCTATTACGACGAGATGAAATATGAGGATATGTCGGAGATCCTGGGGACTTCGGTAGGGGCTTTGAAAGCCAACTATCATCATGCGGTGAAGAAAGTGACTGAGGCACTTCTTGCGTAAATATAGAAAAAATCTTATGGTGATGATTTAAACCTCTTAAAGGAGGAATTGTCAATAGATAACAAGAGGGGAGGCGCCGAGGGTGAATGCCAAAGCGGAACTCTCCTTAATTATCACCAATAAAAGAGAATAAACCATGCGACAAGAAGATCAGCTTAAAGAGAGATATGGCTCCGATCCGGGTATGCGAGTTCCGGAGGGGTATTTTGAGTCGCTTGAGCTCAAGATCATNGAGCAGCTTCCGGCGTATCCTGAGGCACCGAAAGAGGTTGACNTGTCGGTATGGCAGCGAGTGAAGCCTTACGTCTATCTTGCGGCGATGTTTGCCGGGATATGGATGATGATGAAGGTTTTTCATACGGTAAGNAGCACAGAGAGTCTGAGTCTGGAGAATCCGCCGGCAGCGATAGCAGCGGCTATGGCGATGGATAACGATGAGGCGATGCCGTATTTCACGACCGCCAGCGACCTGTCGCTTGAGGAGGAGATGAGCGAGACCTACTCAACGATCGAGGATTTCGCCGCCGACTTCGGATATGACCTTCGTCCGGAATATGAATCAATCCGTATTCCCGACAGCAGGGACCATTCGGAACCTGTGTAAGAACAGAGGCGACCAATCGGGAGGGCTTTTCCGTAGCCGGGGCGTTTTCCGCAGGCGGGAGGCTTTCCGACCGGAAGAGAAANAGAAGAGAGAAAAAGAAAGAGAAATATATGATAAGACATTTACTCATAATTATGACACTCATCTTCGGCCTAACGGCCGGAGCGTCGGCCCAGCCAAGGGGTGGACACGGCGACCGTGAGAAGATGATGAAGGAGCTTCGTGAATATAAGATAAAGTTTCTGGCCCAGGAGATGAATCTTGAAGATGGGCAGAAGGAACGTTTTGTGGAGCTATACAACGAGATGTCGGACAAGCGTGCCGACTGCATGCGTGATGCCCGCAACATGGAGCGAGAACTGAAGAAGAAGAATGGGGCTACCGAGGCCGATTATCAGGCAGTGACCGACGCCATGGCCAAGGCCAAGGCGCGCGACGCCGCTATTGAGAAGAACTACGACGATCAATTCGCCAAGTTTCTCTCTCAGAAACAGATATTCAAGATGAAGGAGGCCGAGAATGAATTCCGTAAGAAGATGTCGGAGATGCGACAGAAGAGGAATAGATAGGAGGCTTCCCTAAAACACTTACTATTATGATATTGTCAAAAATANTATCATATGTAAAGGCTGCTCTCCCGGCGGCCTTTTTATTTTTATCGTCGTCAGTTGCCCTTCCGGTGTATGCAGGGGGAGCGACTGTTGCGTCGAAAGTGAACTCAGCNACAAAGAAAACAACAAAGATGCAGTCAACGTTTGAGATGCCTGATTTCGCCTTTCCGGAAACGGTAGAGCGGGATGCCGAGAAGCACCTCGGCGACTTTCTCCGCAGTGATGACGGATGTGGGGCATTGCGTGCTGCGATGCAGATAATCGTGGCACGTAATATGGTGAGCNCCGAGGCCTTCAACCGAAATATCGCGCTCCTCGACTCNCTTGCCGGGGAGCTGAAGGGGCCATACAGCGGATTGGCACTGCTTTTGGAGGCCAACATGTACAAGGACCTGTATTCAAGNAATGCATGGACCTACAACAATCGTNATCTGCCGACAGATAGCTATCCGGAGGATCCACGCAGCTGGAGCCGNGANCTTTTCGCCAAGAGATGTCTTGAGCTTGTAAGGGGTGCGTTCGGAGCCGGAGAGGAGGGAGCCGGGGATGACATTGCGAAAACGGTNCCGTTGCAGAAAATCGGGTCACTTCTGACCGAGAGCGATGAGAGCGGTTTCGGCGATCTGACGGTGTATGACTTCATGACGGTGAACGCAAAGGGTGTGCTCGACAGATTCGGCAACGGGGATATGGGCGACTATATACCTTTCACCACGGACTATACTCCCAAAGCCCTGAATATCGGAGGGGAATGTTCCATAGAGTCGCGCCGACTCATCGACAGTCTGTATGACTGGCGCATCAAGCAACCGGAGGGTAAGGGTATGCTGTATGCTATCTTCCAGAAGGCCGACACCATGCAAGGGGAGGAGGCCCTCCTATTTGTGGAGGAATGGATGCAACGTCTGCTCCATACGGAGTATGGGGGCGCAATGCTCGTGAAATACTGCAACACATGCCGGCAAGTGCCCGACGATCTCCCCACGAGGATGAAGGATAGGGATCTCTACGGATTGATGGAGATGTGGATGAAGGAGTATCCTCAGTCGGCCTATAATGGAGCTGTGAAATATCAGGCGGCGGAATTGGCGAAGAGGACTATGGAGGTGATACTCCCCAACACGGCGATGTCGGGAAGAGAGATAAAGGGGCGTCTGCGTCTTGGAAATATGAATGAGGGTTATGTGCTGCTCTACAGTGTGCCCGAGAATATTGCACCGATGAACTCACTTGCGGCGAAGAGTTTCCCATCGAAAGGGAAATTCCTGCGCAGCATAAAGGTGACGGCAGAGGGGAGTGTGCCCTTCAGCGAGGAGCGGGAATTCACCATCGAGGGGCTCGCGCCAGGTTATTATGTAGCCGTTCCCTCAGCCGGAGAGAAACTCTCGCAGAAATGGACTGATGAGGTAGGGAGATGGTCGCTGAATGTAATAAATGTGAGCGATATNGCGGTGCTTACCTCNTTCAGTTCTACAGAGAAGGGTTCGGGAAGAGTGTATGCCGTNGACGCAGCGACGCAGCGACCCATAGCCGGAGCGGAGGTGAGATTCTATGCCGACGACAACATGACGAAACCATTGAAGACCCTTACTACCGACGAGACAGGTGGGGCTGAGATCCTTGAGGGATTCCGCAGGATGAGAGTGTCGTATGAGNNGAGCGTCGTATGGCAATACAGCGATGTATATTACAACGAGTCGGCTCCCGACACAAGATATCAGGCCAACATACTGACCGACCTTTCCGTGTATAAACCCGGGGAAAAGGTACGCTTCGCCGTAGTGGGTTGGAGTGTGCTCGGGAAAGAGAGCAATCTGCTTGCCGATTCAGAGGTGAGGGGNGTGCTCCGTAACGCCAACAATATTCCGGTAGACACAGTTAGCTTCCGCACCGATCGATGGGGNAGAGGAGCCGGGGAATTNACTATTCCGAAAGAGGGGCTTCTCGGCTATTATAATATAGGAGTGAGTTTCCCGGGGAAGAGTGACCGGCAGGTAGGGCAGACGAGTTTTCAGGTGGCTGAATACAAGGCGCCCGGATTCTTTGTGACCGTAGAGTCGGAGGGTGCCGGAGAGAATGTGCCCGGCAATCCGATAAGATTCAAGGGAGAGGTGAAGACCTATTCCGGGATGCCGGTGGCCGATGCCATGCTAACCTACGACATACAATGGAGTCCGTGGTGGCGAATGTGGTATGGCGGGGTTTCGAATGCAAACTACGGCGGGGAGCTGAGATCCGACAGTGAGGGGCGATTCGAGCTGGAACTTCCCACGAGCGGTTTGAAAGGTACACGCTTCGAGAGAGGAATCTTCACACTCAACGTCAGCGCCACCAACCAGGGGGGAGAGACACAGAGCGCCCCTTCGCTCCGCTTCTCGATAGGGGAGGGGCTGAGCGCACGCCCGGCCATATCCGACAAGATGGAGGTAAAGGGTGATACGGTACGCTTCAACGTGCCGGTCTACGATATGCTTGACCATCCTGTCAGCAAGAGTGTGGGGTATGAGATAGTGAATGTGGCAAACGGGAAAAGAGTGGCCGGAGGGTCGTTCCGCAGTCCGTTGCTGAGAGTGCCCTCCAGGACGTTGCCTTCAGGGGAGTATCGTCTGAGCTTTACCGTACCGGACGATACGACAAAGGTAAACGTGACCACAGCCATATGGAGAAGAGGAGATGAGAAACCTCCGCTGACTACGGAGCTGTGGGTGCCGACTACAGAGATAGTTGTGCCGGAGGGTAAGGAGAAAGCCGAGGTGACCGTAGGGACAAGCTATACCGACAGCTGGATCTTCTGCCAGATAGCGGATGAAAGCGGTCTCAAGAGTAGGAAATGGTATCCTGTGAGCGGACGCAACCGCACGATAGAGGTAGATGCGCCGGCTCAGGGGGGACGTGTGTGGGTAATGTTCAACGGGATGCATGACCACGAACGGGCCATGCAGACAGTGACCCTTGTGCCGGAAGCTGACACAAAGCGCATGGAGATCAAGGCCACAAGTTTCAGGGACCGCATATCAGCCGGGGATAAAGAGAGATGGGTGTTCAGTGTGACGGTAGATAATAAATCCCAGGCCGAGATTCCGGCGTTTGCCGTGATGAGCGACAAGTCGCTCAACGCGATAGCACCTTTCAAATGGGATTTCGCTTTTGGCGGGAACGGNCTTTACAACAGGACACGCCTCAACTCCGACTCACCTTATACACGCTCAACTACCGGCACCTTCTCCAAGATGCCGAATTACAGAGGAGTGGATATGATAATCTACGGCTGGCAGACCTATGGATACTCTTTGGCCGGAAATAACCGAATATATATCAGAGGGACGAGGATGATGAAATCGGCCATGCTGAGCAGCGGGAAGGTAGAAGAGGATGGCGTTGTATCTGTAGAAGCGGAGTCGGTGGTCAACGAGGTGTATATGGCAGCTTCGGCAGATGCGGCGGCACCTATGGCCAATGGATTCGGTGCATCAGAGGAGAAGGTGGTGACNGGGAGCGTGACAGAGGAGACAGCTGCCGATGCCGGCGGCAGTCGGGCCGAGGAGCGCAAAGAGGAACTACGTCCCATAGAGATGCCGATAGCCTTCTTCAAGCCCGATCTCACAAGTGATGAGGAGGGGAACGTGAACATAGAGTTTGAGACTCCCAACTTCAACACTACCTGGCAACTGCAGCTTGCAGGCTACAACCGCGACCTCAAGAGCGCCGGACTTACCGTAGACGCTGTCGCATCTAAGCCTGTGATGGTGCAGCTCAACCAGCCGCGCTATCTGCGCACCGGCGACAAAGCCGAGATAGCGGCCACACTATACAACAACACTCCGGAAAATGCCATGCTTCATGGAGAGATCATAATCTTCAATCCGCTAACCGGAGAGACAATAGTGTCGAAACATGCCGGCGAGGAGCAGACGGCACCCGCAGGGAGCCGCACCTTCACAATAGAATTCGCAGTAGGGAGCGAGCTCACCGCCATAGGGGTGAGGGCCTATGCATATGCCGGCAACTTCTCCGACGGGGAGCAGACCATAGTGCCGATCCTACCTTCGTCGACCCCGGTGGTAGAGTCCACCCAGTTCTATTTAGGAGCAGGAGAGGGAAGCTTCAAGGTGAAGCTTCCGAAATTCAGGAAAGATGATGCCGTGACGCTGAAATATTGCGCCAATCCGGTATGGGAATGCATACTGGCCCTGCCCGACATCACAACTCCCGACTCAAAGAATGTGCTTGCTCTTTCGCGTGCCCTTTACGCCAACTCCCTTGCATCCGGAATCACAGATAAATATCCGGCGGTGAGAGAGGGGCTGAAGAGAGTGCTTGAAGCCAAGGCATCCGGGAAGGAGAGTGGGAAAGCTGCGCTGACCTCCAATTTAGAGAAAGATCAACAGCTGAAGACAGTGGCCCTGAACAACACACCCTGGGTGAACGACGCATCGGCAGAAACACTGCGGATGGAGAGACTCTCCACCCTCATAGAGNATGGGGAGGCTGCCAAAGCGATAGAGAGCAATCTTAATGAACTGAAGAACCTCCAGAACAGCGACGGAGGCTGGAGCTGGTGTGGCAGGATGTCGTCAAACCTTTTCATCACCCGCAGCGTGCTCGAGTATTTCGGGATGATGAGAGAGAGGGATATGATGCCTGCNGGGGGTATGGATATGTGCAAGAGAGCGCTATCCTATACAGACCGTAAGGTGATGGAGGACTATGAACGCAGCGGGAAGAAATTCTCGACTGTGGATATGCTCCGCTATCTATATATGAGAAGTATGCTTGAGGGAGGGTCGGGGCCTTCCGGTTTCACTGCCCTGCAGAGAGAAGCCCTGAAGAGGATAGCTGCAGAGTGGAGGGATTTCAATGTGTATGACAAAGCTACCGCCGCATTACTTCTCAACAGAAGCAAAGGGTATGAGAGCGAGACTGCTCCGATTCTGGAGTCGCTTACCCAGCTTGCCTCGAAGAGCGAGAACAAAGGGTGGTGGTATGACAATCTCGGTGGAGATTGGAACGGAATGCCCAAACTCACCACCACTGCGAGAGTGCTTGAGGCATTTGCTGCCATCAACCCCGGAAGCGAGGGGGTGGATGGACTCCGGCAGTGGCTCGTGCTTCAGAAAGAGACCGAGAACTGGGGATCGAACAGCTCGACAGTCGGGGTGATACAGTCAATACTGGCCACCGGCAGCGATTGGACCGCAGCAACTCCGGCAGCTACGAAGGGTCTTATCTTCAAGCTTGGAGGTAAAGAGTTGACACTTCCCGAAGAGGAGATGCTTACAGGGGCAGCCACCGTGACGCTTGATCCGGCCAAAGCGGCAGGGAGGGAGCTTGAGATAGTCAAGAGCACCTCCGGACCGGCCTGGGGAGGAGTGATCAGCCAATATGTAGCCCCTATCAACGAGGTGAAAGCGGAAAGAAGCGAGAACCTTAAGGTAGAGAAGCAACTTCTGCTCATAAACGAGGGTAGCGGCGGCACGGTAGCGAAAGAGGTGAAACCAGGGAAAGTATCTTTGAAGAGCGGCGACAAGGTGAGAGTGACCATCACGCTGACCTGCGAGAAGGATATGGAATATGTGGCAGTGATCGATGAGCGCTCCGCCTGTCTGGAGCCCGACGAGCAGCTTTCGGGGTATGTGAACGCCGACGGACTGGGCGCTTACAGAGAGATCCGCGACACGAAGACGAGCTTCTTCATCGACTATCTTCCGAAAGGGGTGAATGTGATCAGCTACGACTGTCATGTAGACCGAGAGGGAGTGTACAGTGTAGGTATAACATCGGCTCAGAGTCAATACTCCCCACTGCAGACGGCACATTCGGCAGGATTTACGCTCACATCAAAAAAATAGTGGAAATAATTTTGAGAATAGGTTGGAAATATGTAAATTTGCGAAGATTCTCACTAATTCACTAAAAACAACAACCATGGACAATCAGAATTTCCCGAATCCTCCTCAGATGCCGCCTAACAACTATCTGGTGCTGGCTATCCTGACAACAATTTTCTGCTGTGTGCCCGCCGGCGTCGTGGCTATCATCTACGCATCAAAAGTGAATTCACTCTGGATGGGGGGCCGATACGACGAGGCGATCGCGGCCTCCGGCAAAGCCAAGAACTGGTCGATCATAGCAGCGGCAGTAGGTGCGCTCTGCATCATCGTGTATGTGATACTTATGGCGACAGGGGTAATGAATATAGCCGAACTCCAGCAGCAGTAAGTAAGAAAAGAATGATGTCATGAGGAATGGCAGCTTCAAAATAAACATAAGAATCACCATCGTGCTTGCGGTGGTGATTCTTATGTTGTGTGTTTACTTCAACATCGATCCGGAGGATTCTTTGCTTGGGCGATACTTTCCGAAATGTCCGGTGAAGATGCTGACNGGGCTACAATGTCCGGGGTGTGGAGTTCAGCGAGCGGCCCACAGTCTGCTGCACGGTGAATTAGGAGAGGCCCTGTCGTATAATCTTTTTCTTCCGGTTTCGGTAGGGTATGTGATACTGTTGTTGATTTCGCGCAGCATGTTGCCCGAGGGGTCGGCGACACGTCAGTTTCTATGGGGGAAGTGGGGAGCGGGGATATATATATGTCTATATCTGGTGTGGTTTGTGGTGAGGAATATCTTAGGGATATGAAGAGGGGAGAGAGAGTGCAATAAACGGGGGAGAAAAGCGTTAAAGAAGAGGTCAGTGATACCAAAACGGCCAAATAAGTCCTGATTCAGCCAAAAATGAGATTGCGGCGAGAATGATTATCGTATAGAGACAGAGATGCAACAATTTTTATAAGGAAGAGTAAAAATATTAATATTTTTTTTCATTTGAGACGAAAAATAGTTAAATTTGCGAAATGAAAGATATGTCGCCGGCAAGGGAACGGCCGGTGTCGTACGCTTTGATAATTGCGTGTTGTAATAATTTTTTACTTAAACCTTAGTTTTTTTAACCTTAGCATTAATGTTGAAAAGAAGATTAAATGGAAAAACGATCGGCATGTTGATCGTCGCGATAGTGACGATATGCGTGTCGGCGTTATCAGCGCTTCGGACCGAAGCGTGGACGATAAATCCGGCGGATTATCGTTATGACATGAGTCTTTATTTCAGTCTGGCGTCCAAGGAATATGAAGACCTCGATAACTATGAGATCGGGGCCTTTATAGGAGAGGAATGCCGCGGCCTGGCCGAAAAACTGGAATTGCCCGGAGGGGGTAGCTGCCTGTACATGCGTATACGCAGCAACACNGCGAAGGGAGAGACAGTCGATTTCAAGATGCGCGACAAGCGCACCGGTGAGATCGTGGTCCTGCGAGGAAAGAACGATCAGACGTTCCTGTTCGAGTCGGACCAGGTAGTAGGGATGCCATCCGCGCCCTATGAGATGGAGCGATACTTCAACGTCTTCATCCAGNCGGGAGGGAATGGCAACGTAGAGTTTGAGAACGGCGGATTGTATGCAGAGGGGACCGTCATCACTGTGACAGCGGTTCCCGACGAGGGCTATCATTTCGATGGCTGGAGCGACGGAATGACCGAAGCAGAGCGCACAATCACAGTAGAGGGTAATGTGTACCTNACAGCGACCTTCGCCGTCAACATGTACAAAGCAGTCTTCAAGATAGACGGCGAAGTCATGGCAGAGCTCGATATAGCCTACAGCGCACCGGTGACAGCTCCCGAGGCACCCGCCAAGGAGGGCTACAGCTTCTCAGGCTGGGATAACCTTCCGGGTTACATGCCTGCGTCGGACATCGAGGTGAACGGCAGCTATATCATAAACATCTACAAAGCGATTTTCAAGATCGGCGATGAGACCGTAGCAACTATCGAATATGAATACAACGCTCCCGTNGTNGCTNCCGAGGCACCTGCGAAGGAGGGTCATGTATTCACAGGCTGGCAGAATGTTCCCGANACCATGCCTCCGTTCGATGTAGAGATTCTCGGCGCCTACGANGTGCTNGCCTACACAGCTACCTTCATCATCGACGGTGAGGTGATCTCAACCGTCTCCTTCGACTACGGCACCCCCGTTGCAGCACCGGAGGCNCCTGTTAAGGAGGGTATGACCTTCTCNGGCTGGCAGAATCTTCCCGAGACGATGCCCGCTCAGAATATCGAGGTGACAGGNACCTANACNGTGAACCTGTATAAAGCGATTTTCAAGATCGGCGATGAGACCGTAGCTACTCTCGAATATGAATACAACGCTCCCGTGGTNGCCCCCGAGGCACCNGCGAAGGAGGGTCATGTATTNACAGGCTGGCAGAATGTTCCCGANACCATGCCTCCGTTCGATGTAGAGATTCTCGGCGCTTACGACGTGCAGGCTTACAATGTGACCTTCATTATCGACGGTGAGGTAGTATCGACAGTTCCCTTCGATTACGGCACTCCCGTTGTAGCCCCCGAGGCCCCCGTGAAGGAGGGTATGACCTTCTCAGGCTGGCAGAATCTTCCCGAGACGATGCCCGCACAGGATATCGAGGTGACAGGTAACTACACAGTAAATGTGTACAAGGCAACCTTCTCTATAGACGGTGAGGTAGTGGCTACAATTGATGTAGAGTACAACAAGCCCGTGGTAGCTCCCGAGGCACCCGCCAAGGAGGGTTACGCTTTCACCGGCTGGCAGAATGTACCGGAGACCATGCCTCCGTTCGACATCGAGATCGTAGGTACATATGACGTACAGGCCTACACCGCTACCTTCGTAATCGACGGCGAGGTAATCGCTTCCGTACCGTTCGACTTCGGCACAGCAGTAGTAGCGCCCGAGGCTCCCGTGAAGGAGGGTATGACCTTCGCAGGCTGGGAGAATCTTCCCGAGACAATGCCGGCCAAGGATATCGAGATCAGCGGCAGCTACACAGTAAATGTGTATAAGGCTACCTTTACAATCGACGGCGAAGTTGTGGCTACACTTGATGTAGAGTACAACAAGCCTGTAGAGGCACCTGAGGCACCCGCCAAGGTAGGTTACACCTTCACAGGCTGGCAGAATGTGCCTGAGACCATGCCTCCGTTTGATGTGGAGATCGTAGGCACATATGCAGTGAACAGCTACACAGCAACCTTCAAGATTGACGACGAGGTAGTAGCTCTTCTCTCTGTAGAGTATGGTGCCGCTATCCCGGCACCCGAGGCACCCGCTAAAGAGGGCTTCCTCTTCGACGGCTGGCAGAACCTTCCCGAGACAATGCCCGCTGAGAATATCGAGATTCTCGGCAGCTACTCAGAGGATCCCAACAGCACACCGGTAATAGCTACCTATAACGCTACCTTTATTGTAGACGGCGAGGTAATCGCTATGATTCCTGTAGAGGAGGGTGCACAGATCGTTGCTCCCGAAGTTCCCGCCAAGGAGGGTCACACCTTCGCAGGCTGGCAGAATCTCCCCGAGGTGATGCCATCGAACGATATCGAGATCGTGGGCAGCTACACAGTGAATGTGTACAAAGCTACATTCTCTATCGACGGTGAGGTGATCGCAACAGTCGAGGTAGAATACAACAAGCCTGTCGCAGCACCCGAGGCGCCCGCCAAGGAGGGTTATGCATTCACCGGCTGGCAGAATGTACCGGAGACCATGCCTCCGTTCGACATCGAGATTCTCGGAACATATGATGTACAGTCATACACCGCTACCTTCGTGATCGACGGTGAGGTAATCGCTACCGTACCGTTCGACTACGGCACAGCAGTAGTAGCACCCGAGGCTCCTGTCAAGGAGGGTCACACCTTCGCAGGCTGGCAGAATGTACCTGAGACTATGCCCGCACAGAATATCGAGATCGTCGGCAGCTACACAGTGAATGTCTACAAGGCAGTCTTCAAGATCGACGGCGAGGAGATCTCAACAGTCGAGGTAGAATACAACAAGCCTGTAGTAGCACCCGAGGCACCCGCCAAGGAGGGCTATGCATTCACCGGCTGGCAAAATGTACCGGAGACTATGCCTCCGTTCGACATCGAGATTCTCGGAACATATGATGTACAGTCATACACCGCTACCTTCGTGATCGACGGTGAGGTAATCGCTACCGTACCGTTCGACTTCGGCGCAGCAGTAGTTGCACCCGAGGCACCGGTGAAGGAGGGTCACACCTTCGCAGGCTGGAGCAACGTACCCGAGACAATGCCCGCTCAAGNATATCGAGATCGAGGGCAGCTACACAGTGAATGTCTACAAGGCTACCTTCTCTATCGACGGCGAGGTGATCGCAACAGTCGAGGTAGAATACAACAAGCCNGTCGNNGCNCCCGAGGCACCCGCCAAGGAGGGCTATGCATTCACNGGCTGGCAGAATGTACCGGAGACCATGCCTCCGTTCGACATCGAGATCGTNGGNACATANGACGTACAGGCCTACACCGCTACCTTCGTNATCGACGGTGAGGTAATCGCTNCCGTACCGTTCGACTACGGCACAGCAGTAGTAGCACCCGAGGCNCCTGTCAAGGAGGGNCANACCTTCGCAGGCTGGCAGAATGTACCCGAGACNATGCCCGCCAAGGATATCGAGATCGAGGGCAGCTACACAGTGAATGTCTACAAGGCAACCTTCACCATCGACGGCGAGGTGATCGCTACAGTCGAGGTAGAGTACAACCAGCCAGTAGTAGCACCCGAGGCACCTGCCAAGGTAGGCTACAGCTTCACCGGCTGGCAGAACATGCCCGAGACCATGCCTCCGTTTGATGTTGAGATTGCAGGTACATATGCAGTGAACAGCTACACNGCTACCTTCAAGATCGGCGAAGAGACAGTAGGCACAGTGACCGTAGACTATGGCAGCGCCATCACCGCACCGGATGTACCCGAGAAGGAGGGCTACAGCTTCTCAGGCTGGCAGAACCTTCCCGAGACCATGCCGGCAGAGGATATCACAGTGACCGGCGACTACAGCATCAACAAGTATCTGCTCAGCATCTATCTCAACGATGAGCTTTACAGCGCACAGGAGATCGAGTTCGGTGCACCGGTTGTAGTNCCGGATCCCGANGTAGGTGCAGACAAGGTATTCGAGGGCTGGATCAGCGAGATTCCGGCAACCATGCCGGCCCGCGACGTCGAGATCTATGGTATAGTATCGGATATCCAGACAGGTCTTGCAGGGATAGCCGCCGACGGAGAGAACCTCACAATCTGTGATCTCAACGGCGTGGTGCTCTACAAGGATGTCAAGGNAAGTGAGATCAGCGAGCGTCTTGTTCCGGGTCTCTACATCNTCAACGGTAAGAAGGTGCTTGTGAAGTGAGATTCACGGGTGACTGAAAAAACCGGTTCCTAACTTTTCCAACAAGAAGCAGGTAAGGACAGCCGGGAAGAAATAAAATTCCCGAGCTGTTTTTACCGGCTTTCCTAAGAATTAAATTAATCTATTAATACATCATTGACAACATCTATGCTTAAATCGATTCAGCAGTCTCTGCTTCTTGCATTGAGCATCGGCACCCCGCTTGCATCAGCAGCGGCCACCATCAATGAGGAAGAGGCGAGAAATGTAGCCGCTGAATTCTTTCAGTCCGGCGAAGTACATCGGCTGGCCGACAAGGATGCCTTCATCCTTGCCCATGTAGCCACAGATGACTATCACAATCCTGTCTGCTATGTTTTCAATGCAAAAGACGGACATGGTTTCGTGATCGTATCGGCCGACCAGAACTCGCTTCCGGTGATCGGCTACTCCGACACGAACACATGGAGTATGAACGCAGTGCCCGATGCGGCAAAGCCTGTGATCAGCACTCCGGTTGTAGGTCTTTACGACATGGGGTCGGTGACGGGTGGCCCGATGAGAGCGGCTTCACAGAGCCGTCTGCTCACCACTCCCTCGTGGAGCCAGGAGGCACCCTTCAACAACAATATCCCCAANCGTAGGCTTACCGGATGTGTGGGTGTGGCAGTAGCGGAGATTATGAAATATTATACTTTCCCTGTAGCCCGTCCCGCCTCAATGGTAAACGAAGGAGAGAACTCCTACTACGGCTGGAGCAGCATGCGCGACGACAACTACCGCAGCGGCTATACCGGTGAGGAGGCTAACGAGGTGGCCACACTTGTGGCCGACGCGGCCATCGCCATCGGCACCGACTTCGGCATGTCGAGCTCCAGCGCCTTCGAGGTGAGAGTGCCCTACGCTCTGAATGCCCTCTTCGGGTATGACGCCGGGGTATCTTACAAGAAGCGCTCCGAGATGGACAGAGCNGCATGGGATGCTCTTATCGTGAACGAGATCGATGAGGGACGCCCCGTGCTCTACAGCGGCCAGGACGTATCATCGGGCCACGCCTTCGTATGCGACGGCTACGAGATGAGAGGGGATACCCCCTTCTTCCACATCAACTGGGGCTGGGGAGGCTCGGCCAACGGATACTTCGCATCTGACGCACTCAATCCTGTAGTGAGCCGTGCGCACAGCTACAACGATCTGATGACAGTGGTCTANAACATCAAGCCCGCCACCAACGCCCTCGACTGGTCGCCCATCCACGTGACCAGCGATGACCGTCAGGTAGGTCTTACGCTTGACGTGACCGACGTAGANCCCGGCTCAACCTTCACAGCACGCGNAGGCGCACTGAAGAACATCTCGAACGATGACTTCTCAGGGAAGCTTGCAGTGGCCCTCTTCGATGCCAACGGCAACCAGAAGGGTCTGCTCAACGAGGGGAGAAACTTCAGNCTGATCTCCCTCCAGACCACCAAATATGTAGACTTCACCTGNCAGGTGCCNTCAGGGCTTTCAGTGGCNGAGGGTGATGTGGTGCGTCTGGTGACCAAAGCNAANGATTCCGACGCATGGCGCCCTGTAGCCGGCGACCTTCTCGCTCCCGGCGAGGTGGCAGCCAAGGGTGGTGTGATCCCTTACTTCTCNATCGACATACCTGCCGAGGCTGAGGATGTAGAGATCAGCTACACCGACAACAAGGTGATCAAGGGTCGTGACTACAGCTTCAAGGTAGTGCCTCTGAACGCCGAGAAGGTCGTGACTGTCAAAGCCAACGGCTATATCCTGACAGCTGACAACAACAACGGCTACAAGGTGACCAACGTGCTGGAGAACCAGAGAATCGACATCATCGTGCAGAATGCAGCCGACGTGCTTACAAAGAGCACCCTCTGGCTGACGGCCGGNAACCTGAAGAACCTCTTCGACGAGAAGGAGAGCGCTACAGTGACCGACCTCACCCTCTTCGGCACGATGAACGCAGAGGACTTCGCCTTCATCCGCGAGAGAATGAAGCTNAGCCGTCTCGACATCTCCCAGTGTAACATCGTGGCAAGCGGCGGCAACCCTGCCAATGCAATTCCCAAGATGGGTCTTAACAACTGCCGCGCACTGAAGACCATTATCCTTCCGAACACACTGACTACCTTCAAGAACGGATGTCTCTCACAGACAGGTCTGACCTCGATCGAGATTCCGGCAAGCGTAGGCACATGGGAATACAACGTATTCGTGGCATGTAGCTCACTCCATGAGGTAATCGTACGCCGTGCCACCCCGGCATGGATCAACTGGTGTGTATTCAACGGCGACCCGAAGACCCGTCTTGTAGTGCCTGTAGGCTCAGCAGCCGCATATCAGGCAAAGGAATACTGGAACGAGTTCAAAGAGATNGTAGAGGAGAATGCAGTTGCACCCTCCACCTTCAAAGTGACCGTACAGGAGAAGAAGGGTCTTAAGTTCACAGAGATGACCGAGGGTACAGAGTTCGAGCCCGGAGCAACCTTCAGCTTCAAGGCAGAGACCGACGACACCTACGGCGACGCCAACATGGCAGTGTATGCCAACAGCACCCGCCTCACAGCAGATGCCAACGGCATGTACAGCACGAAGATCAACGCCAACACCCTTATCCACGTAGAATTCAGCACACCTCAGGCAACCACCGTAGACAAGACCTGGAAGCTTTCAGGTGTAGCCGGCGGTATCGGCCTTGTGACAGACGTGGTGAATGTACCCCAGAACAAGTCGTTCACAGTACGCGCCAACGCCATCAAGGTGCCCGGCGGCGACGACGCAGCGAAGTTCTACGGTATGGTTCTTACTGACAAGAACGGCGGCATCAAGGAGTTCATCTCCTCGATCGTAAGCAACTACTACAACTACAATCCCACCAACCTCACCTACAATTTCTACTGCTCAGTTAAGGAGTCGCAGGTGAAGGAGGGTAACCAGATCCGTCTGGCCACATCCTATAATAAGAAGGACTGGCAGCTTGTAGAGGCAGACGCCGATTCAATCACCGACCGTCTTGATGCAATCGGCAACCCGGTGGTATACCACAATGTGGTAATGCCCACCAGCGTAACAGGAGCCAAGATCGAGGGTGGGGCCACTCAGGTGGTTCGCGGTATGCCCTTCAGCCTGAAGGTATCGGCCATCAACCCGGCACAGCGTGTGACAGTAGCCATCAACGGCGAATACAAGGCCAACAATGTGTCGATCGCCAATATCTCTGTTCCCGCAGTGCTTGAGGATCTCGACATCACCATCCTTGTGACAGATGCCGGCGCCGACGACTACATGGTATTCAACATCCAGGAGGGTCAGCTTGCATCGAAGCTCGCTGAAGACTGCCCCGTACGCGTTAAGCTGATCGGCACAATGCACGTGAATGATTTCGACGCACTCCGCGCACACGCCACCACTATCGTAGACCTCGATCTCTCTGACGTGACTATCAAGGGAGCGATGATGACCGGCAACGCCATTCCCGAGAATGCGTTCGCACCGACAGCGTCGACAAGCCTTTCCGCACTCCGCAACGTGATACTTCCCAACAACATCGAGCGCATCAACAAGAACGCCTTCAACCGTTGTACACAGATCACCGAGCTTACCATCCCGGCCAATGTGAACTACATCGGCGACGGAGCCTTCTCATATTGCGTAGGATTGAAGAAGATCATCGCCAAGCCGAAAGTAGCTCCTACCTGCGGCAATGCCACACCTTTCCCCAGCAATCCCAAATCGATCTCACTTGAGGTGCCCAAGGGATCTGAGGCAAGCTACAGCGTGGGTTCCACATGGTGGTCGATGCTCACACTCTATCAGGCTCCTGCCGGAACAGTAGAGACCTACTATGTGAAATATGATCCGAGCCGCGTGGTGCCTGTAAGATACAACGGNAGCACCGACCGTGTGCAGGTAGGCGCCGANGACGTTGAGGTAATGTTCTGTCTGCCCAACAACCAGAGCCCGAGCCAGTTCAGGGCTACCGATCAGATCCGTGAGGGTGTAGCCTTCCGACTCTATGACAACGACATCGATGTATTCAGCAANCTCGGNACCTATATCAACGGCACAGCAAGCCCCGAGCAGAGCTGGAGTATGGTAGGCGGACGTCTCGTGCTCCGCTGGCTCCACNGTGCCACCTCCGGTCCGTGGGTACTTCAGAACCATGAGATCAAGCTGGATTTCTACTACTCNATCTACTTCCAGAACCAGGCCGGCGCACAGGGTGTGCAGGCAGAGATCGTGGAGGTGCCCGCAGGGTGTGAGTGGAGAAACGTGGCAATGTACCGNTTCCANTATCAGGTGAACCGTCAGTTCAACTCAGAGGTTAAGCCCGTGCTCTACAAAGAGGGTAGCGAGATCAAGTTCAAGCTTTCCGATCCGGGTGAGAAGACACAGCTTGTAGTCAANCTGATGAGCAAGGTGATGACCAAGAGCGGTCAGCAGCCCGAATATGAGGAGAGAGAGATGACNCTCGNGCCCATCGACGGCATCTACACNATCCCCGCACTTGAGGGTGACACATGGATCAGAATCTCCGGNGTGACACACTACGACGAGGGTGACCCGATCCCGGCNGACGACCTCAGCAACCTCAACAANGAGGATGTAGAGGAATTCACCGACCTCACCGTGACAGGCGAGATGAACGAGCAGGACTTCGAGAATATCCGCGAGAAATTTGAGTCGCTCGAGAACCTCGACCTCTCACAGATCAACAACGAGGTGATCCCCGCCGGNGCATTCGCAGGCATGGAGAACCTTCACAANGTGCTNATNCCCCCGACAGTAACTGAGATCGGCGAAGGTGCATTCCAGGGCTGCGACGGCATCGAGACCATCACACTCCCCGGCGTCAACGCCATCGGCGAAGGTGCATTCGAGGGTTGCAGCAACCTGAAGAGCATCCTTATCCCGTCGTCGGACGCCACTACAATGCCTACTCAGGGTAACGCACCCATGAAGCGCATCCGCAGAGAGGGNGCACGCAACGGCAACGGCATCACAGCAGAGTCGTTCCGCGGTCTGAACCCGAACTGTCTCATCTACATCGGCGCCAACGAGATCCCNGGCACCGAGGCCCTGAACATCATCCTCAANCAGGATGGTACACGTGTGGCAGCTTCCGACATCATCCTTGACGGCGGCTATCCTTTCAGCGCACCGGCAAGCTTCAACCTCGGAGCCAACACCATCTCACTGACAATGAATATCCCCGCCAGCCTCTCGTCAGACGTAAACACCGGCTGGCACGGCATCATGCTTCCCTTCNCACCGACCAGCATGGAGTATGGTGTAGAGATCGGCGAGCGTGAGGGAGCAGGCATCCACCTTCTCTCATTCGACGGCGAGGATTCAGAGACACTGACAGCTCAGACAGCNATTGTAGCCAACCATCCTTACCTTGTACANGTATCNGCACCCTACGAGAGTGTGCCCGTGACCTTCAAGGCAGCTGCAAGAACCGACGCAGAGGAGGGAACCTANGACATCCCCTTCACTCCCGTGCCTGAGTCGCTCGTGGCNGTAGCCAAGAACTTCTCACTCTACGGATCGTTTGACGGCGAGACCACAACCGGCGAATGCTATGCAATGGACGCTGANAAGAGCAAGTTCGTGCGCCCGACAGAGAACGACTCCATCAAGGTAGGTATCTTCGATGCATACCTCTGTGCAAACCACGGCAGCNACATCGAGGAGTTNGCAATCGGCGAGCACCCGCTCTGGGTAGTAGATCCTTCATCTGCTACAGTAGGTGGCACNCAGCTTTACCGTTCAGAGTCGATCNCCCTCACNACGCCCACCAACGGCGCTTCNATCTACTACACAGTTGACGGCAGCGACCCGACAGACGCAGAGGGAACAAGAAGACTCTACGAGGCACCCTTCACAATGGAGGATGAGGAGATGNNNATCAATGCAGTAGCCGAATATAAGGGTAATGTATCTGATGCCGTAGTCACTCGACTTCCANCTCAGAAAGGTAGACATCAACTACGATCTCGCGCAGAACTGGAACTGGATCTCCCACAACATGGAGAATGCNGTGGCAGTGGCCGACTTCGCAAACGATGGCATGAACCGTATCGTATCTCAGACTCAGGAGGTGATCCGCGACGCCAACCTCGGCCTTGTGGGCACACTGAAGACACTCAATCCGCTTGAGGCATACAAGGTGTTTGCAGCCGAGGCCAACTCCGGCNCATCNGTGAANGGTGTNGCATTCGACCCCTACACCACAGNATCGCTCCATAAGGGNTGGAACTGGATCGGCTCACCCGTAGAGGATGGCAGCCTCCTCATCAGCGATCTTCTCGCCAACCTCGAGGTAGAGGAGGGAGAGATGCTCGTAGGTCTTGAGGGCTTCGAGCAGGTAGACGCAGAGGGTGCATGGACAGGCACACTGACCGCACTCGCTCCCGCTGCCGGCTATCTCTTCTACAGCAACTCCGACAAAGAGTTTGTATACAACATCACTCCTGNATCTTCCGAGCTTCCCGTGATGGCCAAGGCTCCGGCCAAGGCACCCTGGGCAGTGGATATCCACAAGTATCCTTCAGTGATGCCNGTGACCGCAGTTCTCGAACTCGACGGTGGCCATGAGGCAGATGTAGAGAATTACGCTGTGGCAGCATTCTGCGGCGATGAGTGCCGCGGTATCGGCGTCAANGTNAACGGCACCGTTATGATCAACGTACACGGTAACAACGGCGACGTGATCCGCTTCCGCTTCATCAACCCGGCTGACAAGGAGATGATCTCNACAACNGCNATNGCNTTCGAGGAGACACCTGCCGGCACACTTGCAGAGCCCTTCCGCATCGCAGTGGGCAGCAGCTCTTCTGTAGAGGCAGTCAACGCCAACGGCTTCGAAGTAGTTTACGAGAANGGCAAGGTAGTTGTCAAGGGTGATCTCANCGNTGTAGAGTCGATCGAGGTTTACGGAGTAGACGGCATGAAGATCGCCGGCAGCTCCAAGGTAGCCAACGGCGAGATCTCAGTAAATGAGCTNGAGCCCGGCATCCACATCGTAGTGATNCGCAAGGGTGGCAACAGCATCTACGAGAANGTGCTTGTGAAATAATAAAGCTTAGAACCTACCGAAAGGTAGCGACCCAATAAAAAGAGGGCGCCGAATCAATTCGGCGCCCTCTTTTTATTGGGTCTTTTTTGTTATTGGCGATATCACAGCTGCACAACAAGGCCCTCACGGTTCAGGATCACGTGGGGGAATATCTCCTCAGCCTCCCGCTTGAAAAGGAAGTCGTCGTTGTAGCGCGAGGAATAGTGGCCGGTGAGGAGGCAGCGGGCACCGGCATCGCGGGCCACCATCGCGGCCTGCCGGGCAGTGGAATGTCCGCGAGGAGCGGCCAGGGCGCGGTGCTCCTCCAGATAGGTGGTCTCATGGAAAAGGAGGTCGACCGGGCCAATCTTCTCCGCGAGCTCCGGCATATAGACAGTGTCGCTCATATGGGCGTAGGAGAGTGAGGGGGAGGGGGGAGTGGTGAGGATCTCATTCGGTATAGTNCGCCCGTCGGGNGTGATGAAATCGGCNCCCTCCTTGAGACTGTTCATCATATAATGCGGCACATTATGGAAGCGGGTCATCTCCGGATTTATATGCCTAAGCTTCGGAGTCTCCTCGAAAATGAATCCCACGGTGTCGACACGATGCTTCAACGGGACAGTCCGTACGGTGAGGGATTTGGTNGAGAGAATCACCGCCTCCTCCGGTTTGATCACGTTGAAGCGTATATCAAAGGGGGTATCGCGATTGAAATATCTGAAAATCGATTCCAGTTGGCGCTTCCCCTCCTCGAAGGTATGGATGGTGAGGTCGCCCCCGGTGTTGTTGAGGGCGAGAGTGCCTACGAGNCCCGGGAGGCCGAANACATGGTCGCCGTGAAGATGAGTNAGGAAAATATGTCGGAGACGGTTGAAGGGGAGACGCTGGCGCATGAGGCCGAGCTGAGCCCCCTCACCACAGTCGACCATAAAGAGATTTCCGCGATGATTTACCACCGTAGATGAGGGCTGATGCCTGAGNGAGGGTCGAGCCGACCCACAGCCGAGAGTATGAATAGAGAATGAGTTCAAATCCTTTACTATTGAAAAAGCTTAAAAAGGGGTTATTTCGGGGTNTCGATCTGGTAATCCTTAGCCAGACCACCGGCCCCGGTCTCCTTATATAACGACGGAAGGTCGTGGCCGGTTTCCTTCATCACCTGAATCAGCTTGTCGAAGCTCACGCGGTGGTGTCCGTCGGAGAATGTAGAATAGATATTGGCATCGAGAGCTCGGGCAGCGGCATAGGCGTTGCGTTCGATGCAGGGGATCTGGACGAGACCGCAGACGGGGTCGCATGTCATTCCGAGGTGATGCTCGAGACCCATCTCGGCGGCATACTCGATCTGAGCGGGAGTGCCCCCGAAGAGCTGGCAAGCGGCACCGGCCGCCATGGCACAAGCCACACCGACCTCACCCTGGCATCCTACATCGGCTCCCGAGATACTTGCGTTGTGCTTTACGATATTGCCGATAAGACCGGCAGTGGCGAGAGCATGTGTCATCTCGAGGTCGGAGAATTTACGCGACTTCCAGAGATGATAAAGTACGGCCGGGAGCACACCGCAGCTACCGCAGGTGGGGGCAGTGACGATCACACCGCCGGAGGCATTCTCCTCGCTGACGGCGAGGGCATAGGAGAATACGAGACCACGCGAGCGCAGATTGTCGCGATACCCCTCAGCCCTCATATAATAGGCTCTTGCCTTACGCCGGAGGTTGAGCGGGCCCGGGAGACGGCCGTCGGTGGCGAGTCCGCGCTCCACCGCCTCCTTCATAGTGTTCCACACATCGAGGAGATAATCGTTGATCTCCTTCCCCTCGCACATATCTACATACTCCCAATAGCACCGGCCACTACGCTCGCAGTAATTCATAATCTCGGTCATGGTTGTCTTATCGTAGACATCCTTACCGGAGGTCTCCTCCAGCCCTTCCGCCTCTATGGCACCTCCGCCGACACTGTAGACAGTCCATTCCTCAGTGATGTGACCCTGCCGGTCGAGCGATCGGTAGGTCATCCCGTTGGGGTGGTAGGGGAGGAAAGTATCCGGCTCCCAGATGAGTTTCACGGGCTGTCCGGTTTTCTCGAGTTCGTCGAGAATTGCTACGTCGGTCATGTGGCCTTTGCCGGTAGCGGCGAGGCTACCGTATAGGATAACTTCGAAAGATGCAGCCTCGGGATGGCGAGAGTGGAAAATCTGAGCGGCCTTACGCGGCCCCATAGTATGGCTTGAGGATGGTCCTGTGCCGATACGGTATAGTTCTCTAATCGATTTCATGGTGATTGTGAATTTGAGAATACAAAATTAATAAAAGCCACCGGAATTTCCATGAATAGAGATGGGTTGTGTTAATGAAATAAAAAAATAGGAACTTTATTTTGCGGGATTATAAAAATTGTATAAATTTGCGCAACTTTAACAATAATAACAAAAAAGCAGTTACGACACGATGAAAAAGAGATCTACGTTTGTAACGGGTATGCTTGCATTGGCATACGCCTGCTCGTATGCGGCACCGGCTACGGAGCCTGTGACAGAGCAACCTAATGGTACGGAATGTTGGTTCAGCGAGCAGTGTCTCGCCTATTCCGTAAGCTCCTGGGGCTTCACCGACTACAATATGAAGGATGGATTCGCCAAGAAGGTGGTATTCTCCGAGGATGGAGGGACAGTATGGTTCCGTAATCCTATCTCCATGATGCCTACAGGCACATGGGTAGAGGGAACAGTAGCAGGTGAGACCATCACTCTTCCTCTGAATCAGGTGATAGATATCACGGAGTCGAAAGATGGCACGGAGAATGTATGGACCATCGGCGCGATGAACCGTGAAGAGGTGTATGACGAGAACCGTCAGGAGATGGTGACCCAGTGGGTGGTATCCGACAAGGAGAGCCTTGAGTTCACCTACATCAACGGCACCATCGCTCAGGTGGATGAGAATGTAATGCTCGCCCTGTTCTGCAACGGGGAATATATGATCTACGGTGACGTCAACATCAAGATGCGTGAGGTGAACCCGAACGCCGACATCGTGACCTTCCCCGAGGATGCAGAGATTCAGAACTGGACCTTCTCCTACGGCAATACACTCCGCGACGGTTATTCGGTGGATGTGGCAGTAGAGGGTAACGATGTGTATGTGCGCGGATTCTGGGAGTCGAACCCCAACGCCACCATCAAGGGTGTGCTTGAGAACGACGTGCTCACCTTCCCCGCAGCCCAGTATATCGGCTACATCACTTCCGGCGGCATCGACTATTTCCTCTATTTCATGACCTGCGAGGCATCGACAGCCAGCATCATGCAGTATTATCAGCCCCTCGACGAGGCTCTCGCCTTCAATCTCGACAGCGCTACNGGGAAGCTGACACAGGTGGAGAACGCCTCCGGCACACCTCTCAAGATGATGGTGAAGGGTGGTCTTTACACCGACTTTGAGCTCACTAAGAGCGTAGCGTTCCTTGTGGTAGACAATCCCGAGTTCAAGATCATGAACGGAGAGTATGGTATGCCTCAGGTGCCGAACCTTGATCCNAACTACTGCTTCCGTCGCTTCAGCGGCTTCACCCAGCTTGAGTTCCGCATCCTTCCCTTCGACGAGGAGGGTAACGCTCTTGCTAAATCCGATCTCAAATACTCTATGTGGGTAGACGACGAGAAGGTGCTCTTCGAGGCAGGCGACTTCGCCAACTGGGAGAAGATTCCGGAGCCGACCTACGAGATGCCACTCGACTTCAAGAACGGCTGGGGCGTGATGTATGACGANGACAANCTCTGCTACCGTCGCGTACAGGTGCCGTTTGCTGATCCCGAGAAGATCGGCGCACAGGTGATCTTCACCGATCCTACAACAGGGGAGGTAAAGAAATCGCTCATAGCNTANTACTATCCCGCCACCAAGACTGTAGCNTACGAGGAGGATCCCGAGAATCCTAACGTAGCGGTAGATACAGTCGAGGCTGAGGCAGTGAATGTAATCTATCTTGATCTTCTCGGCAACCGTGTGGCCGACACATACCGTGGAGTATGCGTCAAGGTGACCACCTATGCCGACGGCTCAAGAAAGAGCGTCAAGATGATACGCTAAATTCCGATATGAAGGATAAAAACATGTTAAAGATTGCGGCGGGGCTATTCGTGATGGCGAATACCCTGCCGCTCTCCGCACAGGANGGTGTGGTGTTTACCGATTCGCCTGATCTTTACTATGATTCAAGCTGGGGCACNTCNCGAGCCGAGCGTTATGACGTGGCTGTGAGTCTCTCNTTCCCGCGCCTTGANGGGACGAAGATCGAATCGATCACTTTCCCCTGGAGAGGNTCCGAGGGGGTGACAGATGTGAAGATCTGGCTCTCCAAGGAGCTTAAGGTAGAGAACAAGGTAAACATCCCCGACGTGATGGAGGTGGATGCAGTGTGCAGCGACGGGAGAGTGAGCGCGACACTTTCAGAACCCTANGAGATAGGGGAGGGTGGAGTGTTTGCCGGCTTGTCGTTCACAGTGGAGGTAAAGGATACCGAACCGCAGAAAGCACCTGTGGCNGCACTGAGGAGTGACGATATGTTCGGCACCGGCTTCTGGATACACACATCGAGCACATATGGCAACCGCTGGAAAAACCTTCAGGAGGAATATGGAGAGGTGCCGGTGTTCGAGGTGTCGCTTGATGTAGCGGATCCGTATGCGGTGACACTTGATGTAGCCGGGGAATTCTATTCCGTAGCCGGAGAGAGTGCCTCGATACCTGTAGCCATATCAAGCTATGGCTCNCAGAGAGTNGANAATCTCACAGTCGCGGAGAGGAGAGGCGGAGAGGAAAGCGGGGAGATCACACTTGAGACAGAGAAAGATGCCCGCTTCTATTTCGGTTATCCGGTAGCCGCCACACTCACGTTGCCCTCCGGAGATGTGAAAGGGTCGTCAGGANCTGAGCCTGTCGGTAGAGAAGGTGAACGGAGAGGTGAATGCATTGGCAGAGGAGAGCGATGAAATCACCCTCTTTGTATGCAGTTCAAGGCCGGAACACCGTCCCCTGTTTGAGGAATATACCGGGACGGGATGCGGCAACTGTCCGCGCGGCACATTGGGTATGGAGAAGCTCACGGAGATGTATGGCGACCGGTTTGTGGGTGTGGCCTATCATGTGAGCGACATCATGAGCATCGCCNATATCGAGGGTTATCCCAACTATGCACCGGCACAGCCCGATGCNTACATCGACCGNTATGTGAAGACCGANCCCTATTTCGGGACAGATATGTCGAAGATGGAGTTTCTTGTGCCGGAGGTGTGGGANGCTCAGGAGGAGATCTTCGCTCCCGCCCACTTCTCACTTACCTGCAACTGGGCCGANGAGGCACGCGAGCGGCTTGACGTGACGGCAGACTTCACCTTCGTACGCGACTATGAGGATGCCGATTTCCGGGTAGCCTACATTCTTGTGAGCGACGGACTGAGAGGGGAGGGTGTCAACTGGAGNCAGGCCAACTACTATTCAGGAGAGAGCGGGAGATGGCCCGCCGACTTCGACCAATTCGTAGATGCCCCCCGCTATATAGAGGATATGACCTACAACCATGTGGCGATAGCCCTGCCNGAGAAGGATGGTGTGGCGGGAAGCGTNCCNTCAGAGATNANCGCCGATGCCGCAATGTCGCACAGCTACACATTCGACCTCTCAGAGGCAGTGAACCTCAAGGGGGAATCGCTTGTGCAGGATAAGAANGATATCTATGTAGTGGCAGCCCTTGTGGATGCNNCNACNGGACANGTGGTGAACTCCGCCAAGGCAACACCGGCCCAACTTGCTGTGGAGGATCTTGAAACGGCAGATGAACCTGTTGCGGTGGAATTCGTGACCCTTCAGGGATATAAGCTTGAGAGAGTCATGAAAGGTGAGCCTGTGATAGAGGTGAGCCGTTANTCCGACGGAAGGGTAAAGACACGCAAGGTGATGCTCTGAGAGGGTATTCACATTCAATTCTGACACAGCTATTCAAAATAATAGAGAAAATGCAAAGGCCATCCCGGAAGAGGGGTGGCCTTTTATCATGACAGAATGCGGAGTTGAAAAATCATAAGAAATGAGGATTGCAAGGGAGCGGGAATAGCAGTAGTTTTGCANCATGATTCTNCAACTATCCTTAAGGCATNTGAGACGGGCCATTATACTGACGGCAATAGTGGGTTTGCCGGAGCTGATGTGTGCGGCTACGGGAGAGGAGAACATACCTGATTCCGTAGGGCNGATGCTCGACGAGCTCAGTGTGACCGCCGTGAAACATATGAATCCGTTGNGCAACGAGGCAGAGGCCGCAACCATCATCTCAAGTGAAGAGCTGGAGAGGGTAGGGGCCGTGTCGATAAAGGGTATATCTGATATCGTGCCCAACTTCTTCATGCCGGATTACGGCTCAAGGATGACATCGAGCATCTATGTGAGAGGGATAGGGGCGAGAATGGACCAGCCCTCAGTGGGATTGAACGTCGACAATGTGTCGCTGCTAAACAAGGATGCCTACGACTTTGATCTGGCCGACCTTTCGCAGGTGGAGATGCTCCGCGGGCCACAGTCGACACTCTACGGACGCAACACCATGGCGGGAGTGATCAACGTCACCACGCTCTCCCCATTCCGCTTTCAGGGGTGGAGGTTGGGGGCGGAGCTCACCACAAGGATGAGATGGAGACTCTCGGCAGGGTATTACCATAAATTCACGCAGAAAACGGCGCTCTCCCTCAACGCCAATTACACAGGGGGGATAGGGGAGTTCAGGAATGAATATAACGGTAAAAGGGCCGACCGCGAGCATAATGTGGGTCTGCGGTCGAAATTCCAATGGAGGATGTCGCCCGAATGGAATCTCCAGAACACGGTGTCGGCCGGCTGGCTCCGTCAGGGGGGGTATCCCTACGAGAGTGTGGAGTCGGGGAGGATAGCCTACAACGACACATGTTTCTACAGGCGGTTTACCTTCACCGACGGCCTGACGCTGAGGAGAGGGGGTGAGAATGTGAGCGTGACCTCAATCACTTCCGTACAGCATATCAACGACAATATGACGCTCGACCAGGACTTCCTCCCGATAGACTACTTCACCCTCACGCAGATGAAGAATGAATGGGGGGTGACGGAGGATATCGTGGTGAGAAACACAGACAACGGGAGCGCCTACAGCTGGCTGGGGGGTCTTTTCGCCTTCTACAAGCACCTGAAGATGGAGGCCCCTGTGACCTTCAAGGATGTGGGGATAGCGCAGCTCATAGAGAAGCACCGCAACGACGCCAATCCGATGCGACCGATAGAATGGGACACAAGGAGATTTCCGCTTGAAAGCTACTTCACCCTCCCGACGGTGGGGGTGGCGGTGTACCACCAGTCAGAGCTTCGTCTCGGAGGGTTCACCCTCACAGGGGCGTTGCGCCTCGACTACGAGAAGGCCACACTCGACTANAACAGCGTATGCCACACNGGCTATAACATCTACCGACTTGAGGGTGGAGAGAAGGAATTTCACCGCCATGTGGAGATAGATATCGATGAAAGGGGNAAACTGAAAAGAGATTTCCTCACGCTACTTCCNAGTGTGTCAGGTCTTTATGATTTNGGGGATAGAGGGAATNTATACGCGAAGATCTCAAAAGGNTACAAGGCCGGGGGCTTCAATACACAGATGTTCAGCGANGTGCTGCAACAGCAACTGATGCAACTTATGGGGGTCGGAGCACAATATGATGTGGATGATGTCGTTGGATATAAACCGGAGCAGAGCTGGAACTATGAGATAGGGAGCCATCTCAATCTCGCGGAGGGGAGGGTGAGCCTCGATCTGGCGGCTTTCTACATAGACTGCCGCGACCAGCAGCTCACCATCTTCCCCGACGGAAACACCACGGGAAGGATGATGGCCAACGCCGGGCGCACAAGGAGCTTCGGCGGGGAGGTGTCGGCAAGCGTGAGTCTGCCCGGAGGATTTGAGGCGATATGCAATTACGGCTATACTAATGCACGATTTATACGTTTCTTCGACGGCATAAATGACTATAAAGGGAGATATCTTCCCTACGCACCGCAGAACACCCTCTTCCTGCAAGGGATCTGGAGCCGGGAGTTAGGGGGTGGACGCGACGGGACGATCTCACTCGATGTGAACATGCGCGGCACCGGTAAGATATACTGGAACGAGGATAACACCCTCTCGCAGCCCTTCTATGCCCTGTTGGGGGCCGGAGCCACATATACAAAAGGGGCACTCAGTCTCCAGCTCTGGGGGAAGAACCTCACCGCGACTCGCTATCACACCTTCTACTTCATGTCGATAGGGAATGAGTTTCTGCAACGGGGTAAGGGGATAGAGGCCGGACTGACAGTGAGATACACGATATGACAAATTAACAACCATACATAAAATCAATAACCAGACATAAAGAGATGAAAAAAACTTTACTTGGCCTTATGGCAGCCACCGGGCTGCTCTTCACAGCCTGCGACACCACACCTAAAGATTCGACCGCACAGGTGACCTACGGGACCTTCAACCTCGTGAATCCTCTTGACGGGGGGGAGCCCACAGTAGCGGCGGCGGCCTACAGCTTCGACTTCAACCTGAGTCAGGCAACGGTGCAGATCAACACCAGCTCCCTTACATGCGGCAGTTCGAAATATTACTTCACGACCGATGTAGTCAACTATCAGCAGTATGAGCCCTATTACGGCCTCGTCTACTTCATGAAAGGGATGACCGCCAATGTAAACAACAGCTCGACTCTGCCATTGAAGAATGCCCGTTTCCTTCTGACCTCCAACTTCGCATATGCCAAGCCCGACTGGAATCCGGAGCATCCCGGAGTGCTCTACAACGGCAACTATCTCGCACCCGTGGTAGTGGCCAGCTATCAGGTAGGTGAGGATTTCACTGTCAAGACCTTCATGACCGACTCCTTCTATTCCGGCACCACCAGAACGCAATATCCCAACAAGGATGGTGGAATGGAGACATACGAGAACAAAGATATGTATTACCGTGTGCTGATCAATATAGAGAAGAAGACAGCCGACGTGATAATGTATAAAGCGAAGTTCTCCTCCTCGTCGGACGAGCCTGAGAAGAAGCTTGTGTATCTCAAAGACCTGAAAGTGAACTTCGGCAATGGAAAATATACGATAACCGGAGAAAACATCACCCCCCAGCTTCTTGAGGGTGGAAAACTTGAGGACTATCCCTCGTTCAATGTTGATTTCGACATGACCACTACAGGTCCTGAGCTTGTGGGTGCCGTCATGAACTACACCGTGGAACACACCATGCAGTATGAGGGTATGCCGATGCCTATNACCGTGACCTATACGGGCAACTTCAGCGGCGACACCGTTATCCTCCCCGACATCGCTGACTATAAGTGAGACGACGTATAGAGCCACGAATCGGCAGAAGGTAAAATGAGCGGCCTTTCCCGGATAGGGGAGGGCCGCTCTGGTGTAAAAAAGATGTATAATAAGATAACCTTTAAATTGGCAGATTAAGATTTTTTAAGTATCTTTGCACAAAAATACGGATGGTGCGCACACCATCAATTGCGTTATTTGATAATAATCAATTAATATATAGACGCTTATATGAATCTTTTGTTGGAGATAAGCAACAACGCCCTAGCCGTGACCGCCACCTTGACGGGCATCGGCCTTGTGTTTGCTGCTTTGTTGATAGCGAAGCTGATTTCTCCTAAGTCTTATTCGGTCAAGAAATCGGAGGCTTACGAGTGTGGTATCCCTACCAGAGGTGAATCGATGATACAGTTCCATGCCGGATACTATATCTTCGCGATTCTGTTTCTTATCTTCGATGTGGAGACTGTCTTTCTGTATCCGTGGGCAGTCGTGATGAACGGCCTGGGCCCGAAGGGTCTGCTCTGCATCGGCATCTTCATGTTCATCCTCATTATGGGCCTTGCATATGCATGGCGGAAAGGAGTGCTGAAATGGAAGTGAAAATCAAAAGCATGAAGCATGAGGACTTCAAGGACAACGCTTATATCGACAAGCTTGTAGAGGAACTCAACGCGAGCGGCGCCAATGTAATGGTGGGGAAGCTTGATCAGCTGATCAACTGGGGAATCTCCAATTCACTTTGGCCCCTNACCTTCGGCACAAGCTGCTGCGCTATTGAATTCATGAGCCTTGGAGCAGCCCGTTACGACATGGCCCGCTTCGGATTCGAGGTGGCGCGCAACTCTCCCCGTCAGGCCGACTATATCATGGTGCAGGGGACAATCGTACATCGTATGGCCCCTGCTCTTATCCGTCTTTACGAGCAGCTTGCCGAGCCTAAGTATGTGATAGCTTGCGGNGGTTGCGCCGTATCGGGCGGCCCGTTCAAGAAATCATACTGTGTAGTGCCCGGAGTGGAGAATATCCTTCCTGTGGATGTGTTCATCCCCGGTTGTCCTCCGCGTCCGGAAGCCTTCTTCTACGGCCTGATGCAGCTTCAGCGCAAGATCAAGGTGCAGAAATTCTTCGGNGGTGTCAACCGTCAGGAGAAGATCAAGGAGTTTTTTGAAAAGCATCCCGAGGAGGAGGGCCGCATAGGCTGATTCCTGCTCCCTAACTCATAGGAACTTTATCAACATGAGCGATATAAAAGAAAGAATAAGTCAGATCTGTCCGTCGGCCACCTTTGAAGAGGGGGAGACCCTCATGGTGACAGTAGATGAGAAAGACTGGCATCCGCTGGCGAAAGCGCTGAAGGAGACCAAGGGTCTGGAGTTCGATGTGCTCTCAGCTGTGGTCGGAATGGACTGGAAAGAGTCACTCGGCGTAATGTATTATCTCACCTCCACCTCGCGCAACTGGGAGGTGATCTCGGTGAAAGTGGCAGTGAGCGACAGAAAGAACCCGATGATCCACAGTGTGAGCGATCTCTGGGGTGTTGCCAACTTCCAGGAGAGAGAGGTATATGACTTCTATGGTATAAAATTCATCGGCCATCCCGACATGCGCCGCTTCTTCCTTAGAAACGACTGGAAAGGGCATCCCCTCCGCAAGGATTATGATGCCGATCCGAAGCTCAATCCGATCCCTACCGAGGATGAGAAGAATGAGGATGATACAGTGTCGTATGTAGAGCAGCCCGACGGGAAAGTGAAGGCTGTGCCCGGGAAGGTGTTCAGCGAGGATGAATATGTGGTGAACATAGGCCCTCAGCACCCCTCGACGCATGGCGTGATGCGTTTCCGCGTGTCGCTTGACGGCGAGACCATCAAGAAACTTGATGTTGTTTCCGGTTATATCCACCGCGGTATCGAGAAACTGAGCGAGGGTCTGACTTATCCGCAGATACTTCATTTCACTGACCGTATGGACTATATGTCGGCTCATCAGAACCGTCATTGCCTCTGCATGTGCATAGAGAAGGCCATGGGTCTTGAGATTCCGCGCAGGGCTGAGGTGATTCGTGTCATGATGGATGAGCTGATGCGTATCTCAAGCCACCTTCTTGCGTTCGGGTGTACGGCGATGGACCTCGGCGCCACTACCGCGTTCTTCTACGGCTTCCGTGAGCGAGAGATGATTCTTGATATCTTCGAGAAGACCTGCGGCGCACGTATGTCGATGAACTATAATGTGATCGGTGGTGTGATAGCCGACCTTCATCCCGACTTCGTGAAGGATGTGAAGCATTTCATCGAGATAATGCCCGATCGTCTGAAGGAATACCACAAGGTGTTCTCCGGCAACCTTATCGCCAAGAACCGCCTCAAAGGTGTAGGCATACTTCCGAAAGAGGAGGCCATCAATTTCGCTGTGACCGGCACAAGCGGACGTGGCTCACACTGGAGCTGCGACTGCCGTAAGAAGCATCCCTATTCAATCTATCCCGAGCTTGATTTCGAGGAGGTGCTTGAAGATGGCTGCGACTCCTACGCACGCTATATGGTGAGAATGAAAGAGATCGAGCAGAGCTGCAAGATCCTTGCCCAGCTTGTAGACAATATACCCGAGGGTGAGATCAGGGCCCAGGTGCCGAAGGTGATCAAGCTTCCCGTGGGACATTGGTATCAGCAGGTAGAGGCCTCCCGCGGCACATTCGGTGTATATATCGAGAGCGACGGAGGGAAGAATCCCTACCGTGTCCACTTCCAGAGCCCTTGTTTCAATCTTGTAGGTGTAATGGACCTTACCAGCAGGGGGCATATGGTGGCCGACGTGATCACAATCTGTGCGGCACTCGACTTTGTCATTCCCGACATCGACCGTTAATGATGGACCGGGAATGAAAACCATATTACCGTAAACGAACAAAAAAACTACAACGATTTTCAATAAAAAACTATGTTTAACTTCGGAACATGGACAAGTGAGTTCAACAACTTCCTATTGGGCTTCATGCCCGACTGGCTCACTGTCGTAGTGGAATGTGTGATCATCGCTGTGCTGGTGCTACTCACCTATACAGTGCTCGCTCTGTTCTATATTCTTTATGAGCGTAAGCTTTGCGCATGGTTCCAGTGCCGTCTCGGCCCGATGCGTGTAGGAAAATGGGGATTGCTACAGGTGTTTGCCGATATGTTCAAGATCCTTATCAAGGAGCTTATCAGCCTAAAAGACACCGACCGCTTCCTCTTCAAGCTTGCCCCCTACATCATCATCACCTCATCGGTCGTGATGCTTGCGTGTCTGCCATGGGGTAACGGCCTTCAGATAATCGACTATAATATCGGCATATTCTTTATCCTGGCAGTATCGTCGGTAGGCGTGCTCGGTATTCTTCTTGCCGGATGGTCGTCAAACAACAAATACACCCTCATCGGCGCCATGCGAAGCGGCGCACAGATGATCTCTTATGAGATTTCACTGGGTCTGGCCCTGATTACAGTGATCGTCATGGCCGGCACNATGAATATCAATGANCTCGTATGGGAGCAGGAGAGCGCNTGGTTTATCTTCCGCGGCCATATCCCGGCAATCATCGCCTTCCTTATCTACATTGTAGCAGCTACCGCCGAGACCAACCGCGGCCCNTTCGACCTTCCGGAGGCAGAGCATGAGCTNGTGGCCGGNTACCANACNGAGTATTCNNGTATCCATTTNNGNTTCTTCTANCTTGCNGAGTATCTNAACCTNTTCATNGTGTCNGGTATNGCNTCNCTNATGTTCCTCGGNGGCTGGATGCCACTTCACATACCGGGCTGGGATGGCTTCAACACAGTGATGAACTGGATTCCCTCACCGATATGGTTCCTCGGAAAGAGCTTCTTCATCTCNTNNGTNATNATCTGGTTCAANTGGACNTTCCCCCGTGTNCGTATCGACCAGATGCTNGCATTNGANTGGAAATANCTNATGCCCCTTTCGCTGCTCAACCTTGTGGTTATGGCAGTGTGTGTAGCTCTCGGCTGGCATTTCTAAAAGGGAAAGGGGGGATAGGCACGAGGGTGCCGACCTCCGCGAGATAAATCCNAAACAACTAATTCAATTCTACAACAACAGACAAAACAAGATATTTTATGAGCGCGAATATCGGATCAGTGACCCAGGTGATCGGCCCTGTCATCGACGTTACGTTCAAGGGTGGTAAAGAGAACATACCCCCCATCTACAACGCCCTCAAGGTGGTGCGCGATAATGGAGAGGAGCTGATCCTCGAGGTAGAACAGCATATCGGTGAAGACACCGTACGCTGTGTGGCCATGGAGAGTACCGACGGTCTGCGCCGCGGAGTAGAGGTNGAAGACCTCGGACGTCCGATCGCAGTGCCTACCGGAAATCAGGTGAAGGGTCGTCTTCTGAATGTNATCGGAGATGCCATCGACCACCTTCCGGCCCTCGACCGCGACAATCTGCGTCCCATACATCAGCCGGCTCCGGCATTCGACGATCTTGCTATCTCCACAGAGATACTATATACCGGCATCAAGGTGATCGACCTTCTCGAGCCCTATTCGAAGGGTGGTAAGATCGGTCTGTTCGGTGGTGCAGGTGTAGGCAAGACCGTGCTTATCATGGAGCTTATCAACAACATTGCCAAAGGNCACAACGGTTTCTCGGTGTTCACCGGAGTAGGGGAGCGTACCCGTGAGGGTAACGACCTTCTTCGCGAGATGATCGAGAGCGGCGTAATCAAATATGGCGATAAGTTCAAGGAGGGTATGGAGAAAGGTGAATGGAACCTTGAGGATGTCGACATGAAAGAGGTGAACAACTCACAGTCGACNCTNGTGTTCGGCCAGATGAACGAGCCGCCGGGTGCACGTCTCCGTGTGGCACTCTCCGGACTTACTGTGGCAGAGCAGTTCCGCGATAATGATGGCGGNGGCAAGGAGATCCTTCTCTTCATCGACAACATCTTCCGTTTCACGCAGGCAGGTTCCGAGGTATCGGCCCTTCTCGGGCGTATGCCNTCCGCAGTAGGTTACCAGCCGACCCTTGCGTCGGAGATGGGTGCCCTTCAGGAGCGAATCACATCTACAAAGCAGGGAAGCATCACCTCAGTNCAGGCTATCTATGTGCCGGCCGACGACCTTACCGACCCGGCTCCGGCNACAACCTTCAACTTCCTTGACGCTACGACGGTGCTTTCGCGAAAGATAGCCGAGCTCGGTA
Organism: Bacteroides sp.; assembly: GCA_014801605.1. Taxonomy (GTDB): domain Bacteria; phylum Bacteroidota; class Bacteroidia; order Bacteroidales; family Muribaculaceae; genus Lepagella. Next base: position 12,896 of record JAAVDU010000013.1, on the reverse strand, counting down.
TCTATCCCGCGGTAGACCCCTTGGATTCAACCTCCCGAATACTTGATCCGAACATCATCGGNGAGGACCACTACAATACAGCGCAGGCAGTGAAGCAGCTTCTTCAGAAATACAATGAGCTTCAGGATATCATCGCCATCCTTGGTGTAGACGAACTCTCAGACGAGGATAAGCTTGTAGTGGCACGCGCACGCCGTGCNCAGCGCTTCCTNTCNCAGCCCTTCCANGTGGNGGNGCAGTTNACCGGNCTTCCCGGTGTGATGGTNCCCCTTGCAGAGACNATCCGCGGCTTCAAGATGATNCTCAACGGNGAGGTNGATGAATATCCNGAGCAGGCGTTCCTGAANGTNGGCACNATNGANGANGCNATCGAGAAAGGNAAGAAACTNCTTGCAGAGGTAAAATAANCGNANTCCCNGCTGAGTCAAAANAATAGAANAATGACACTGAAAATCATATCTCCAAGTGAAATCCTTTTCGAGGGTGAGGCGGAATCCGTCACACTTCCGGGCGCAATGGGTTCGTTCACGGTATTAAAGAACCATGCATCCATCATCTCCGTCCTGACAAAGGGNGGAATCCGTTACAGAAAACCAAACGGACATGANGAGATCCTTGANATAAAGGGTGGGCTCGTGGATGTGGATTCAAATGTCGTTTCGGTCTGCGTTTATTAAGGGTTATCCCTTATGCAGGNAATNATAAACAGATATCAAGGGATGAATAACAAACGCAACNTAATACTCACNGCTCTCCTGATGNTGNNGATGCTNCTTCCGGGCTACGCGAAAGCATCNGGCNNNGAGGAGGGTGAGGGTATCAACGTAAAGGAGATTCTCTTCGANCANCTCGGNGACGGNTACGGCTGGGAGGTGCCCTTCAGCCATTCCTACCGTATTCCGCTNCCNGTNATNGTNAGNGCNGAAGACGGNAGCTGGCACTGCTTCTCGTCGGCNCGNCTCACCGANCATGTCAAGGTGACCGATCCGGCTACNGGGAAGGNGCATACAGTGACNGANCCNCGTATAGTNGNNCTCGGNAAAGATGGNNNNCCNGACCNTTACAAATTCNTNCTCGCNCATGCGAGCAAGCATAAGGANAAGGTGGTGCAGCTGATNCCNACCTCANCGGCNGANGAGCTNGAGGCNGAGNNGANAGCAAANGCACAGAACGATGAGATCGTAGACGGCTATGTGAAGTTTGACGGAAAGTATTACAAGGAATACAAGCCTTGGGATCTTTCAATCACNAAGAATGTNATGGCNCTCTTCATNTCNGTGNTNGTGGTGNTGGCNATGGTGTTCAGTCTTGTAGGATACTATCGNCGCAACGGTGAGAAGGCCCCGAGAAAGGGNATGGGCTTTATGGAGATGCTTGTNGAGTTTATCTANGANGGCGTNATCAAATCAACCCTTCACGGGAAGGCGAAGAAATATGTGTCGTTCCTTCTGACCTGTTTCTTCTTCATCTTCATCATGAACCTNCTCGGTCTTATNGTNGTATTCCCCGGCGGNGCCAANCTTACAGGCAACATCGCGGTGACACTTGTTCTTGCAGTGATCGTGTTTGTGGTGGTGAACGTGAATGGAACCAAGCACTACTGGAAAGAGATTTTCTGGCCTGATGTGCCNCTCTTCCTGAAGTTTCCGCTCCCGATCATGCAGTTTATCGAGATCTTCGGTATCTTCACAAAACCGGCAGCCTTGTGTGTGCGTCTTTTCGCCAACATGATGGGTGGCCACATGATTGTGATAACCCTCACACTTGTGATATTCATCTTCGCGATGTTCGGAGCGNCAGTAGCGGGAGCATCAGCTGTATTGTCGGTGATCTTCTCGCTCTTCATGCTTGCAATCGATGTACTCGTGAGCTTCATNCAGGCATATGTGTTCACCCTTCTGGCGACAATATTCATCTCCATGAGCGATGTTGACGACCATGCGGAGGCGCATAAAGAGGCAGAGATAATCGACGGAGTGAAGGAACTCGGATGATAAATANTCCGGTTTACCATAATAAAAGGTGAAGGGTATAGGAAAAGGATTGTAAAGGGAAAAACAACGAGAAACAAAACAAACAATAACAAATAACATTTTAAAAACGAAGAATTATGTTATCAATGATTTTGGCAGCAGTAGCTCCTCTGGCAGCAATTGGCGCGGCAATCGGCGCAGGTATCGCAGCAATCGGCGCAGGTATCGGCATCGGAAAGATCGGTTCATCCGCAATGGAATCAATCGCACGTCAGCCTGAGTCGGCCGGCGACATCCGTTCTAACATGATCGTAATCGCGGCCCTTATCGAGGGTGTGGCGCTTTTCGCNGTGATCGTGTGCGCACTCTGTCTGTTCCTTTAATCCGACACAACAATAATTCATAATTGCAATGGAATTATTCACGCCCGATTTCGGACTTGTATTCTGGATGTTTGTCGCCTTCATCATCCTGTTCTTCATATTGGCGAAGTGGGGATGGCCGGTGATACTCAAGAATATCGACGAGCGAGCAAACACAATCGACAAGGGGGTTGAGTATGCCCGNGAGGCAAAGGCCCAGCTTGATTCGGCCCGTGCTGACGCTCAGAAATATATCGAGGATGCCCAGAAGCAGCAGGCCGAGATGTTGCGTGATGCTGCAAAGATGAAATCACAGCTCATCGAGGATGCCAAGAGAGAGGCATCAGCGGAGGCACAGAAAGTAATGGATGCAGCCAAAGTGTCGATAGAACAGTCACGCAAGGAAGCTGAACTGCAGTTCAGGAATGAAGTGAGCAAATTCTCGCTTGAGATCGCCGAGAAGATGGTGCGCAACCAGCTTAAGGAGGATAAGGCGCAGAATGAGCTTGTAAACAAAATGTTGGACGAAATAGAGAAGAACTGATCCGATGGACAACGGTCTCATACCCCAAAGATATGCCAAAGCCCTCTACAAATATGCGTTGGAGCACGGGCAGACCACCGAGCTATATGACCTCACGAAGACGGTGATAAGCTCGTTTGAGGATAATCCGGCCTTGCAGAAGACAATCGCCAACCCGAACATCAAGGTTGAGGATAAGGAGCGGCTTCTACTGGCAGCGGCCGGTAAAGAGGCCGATGAGGCCTACCGACGGTTTGTAACGCTTGTCGCCGACCATGGCAGAGAGGAATATTTCCGGCCGATGATGATGGCTTACAGGGATATCTACCGCAAGGAGAACCATATCTCCCAGGCCACAATCACTACGGCCGCNACTCTCGGCGAGGAGGAGAGNGGCAAGCTTCACAAACTTGTGGAGGACGCTTTCAAAGGATCGACTCTCGAATTCACAGAATCGGTAAATCCCGATCTTATCGGAGGGTTTGTTATCGACGTGGATTCCGTAAGGATGGACGCCTCGGTAAGCAACGAACTCGAACAACTACGTCAAACCTTATTAAGAGGCAAGTAAAGTATGCTTAACCCAAGCGAAATATCTGATATACTTAAACAAGAGCTCGATAATGTCAACTCCAAGGTGAAGTTTGACGAGGTAGGCACCGTGCTGAATGTAGGNGACGGTGTAGCCCACGTCTATGGCCTGGAGAATGTCCGCAGTAATGAGCTNGTAGAGTTTGAGAACGGCGTAAAAGGCGTGGCTCTCAACCTCGAGGAGAGCAATGTGGGTGTCGTGCTCCTCAACAACGTCAATGAAGTAACTGAAAACATGTCGGTGCGTCGCACGGGNGNGNTTGCCTCTATNCCGNTAGGAGAGGGGTTGCTCGGCCGTGTAATNNATATCCTCGGTGANNCGATCGACGGCAATGGGCCTATCGAGGGTGATCTGATGCGTCTTCCTCTGGAGCGTAAGGCTCCGGGTGTNATCTTCCGTCAGCCNGTGACTCAGCCGCTTCAGACCGGTATCAAGGCTGTCGACGCCATGATACCTATCGGTCGCGGTCAGCGTGAGCTCATCATCGGCGACCGCCAGATCGGTAAGACNGCGATAGCCATCGACACGATCATCAATCAGCGTCAGAACTATCTCGACGGCAAGCCCGTATATTGCATCTATGTGGCCATCGGCCAGAAGGCATCATCTGTGGCTGCNATCGTGAACACTCTGAGGAAATATGGNGCGCTCGACTATACCGTNGTAGTGGCCGCTACCGCCTCCGACTCCGCTTCGATGCGTTACTACGCACCATTCGCGGGAGTTGCCATCGGTGAGTATTTCCGCGACACCGGCCGCGACGCCCTTATCGTATATGACGATCTCTCCAAGCAGGCAGTTGCCTACCGCGAGATCTCACTTATCCTTAAGCGTCCCTCCGGACGTGAGGCATACCCCGGCGATATCTTCTATCTGCACTCCCGTCTTCTCGAGAGAGCTGCGAAGATCATCGACAATCAGGAGGTGGCAGCCTCGATGAACGACCTCCCGGAGGTGCTCAAACCTCTGGTGAAGGGTGGCGGTTCGCTCACCGCGCTTCCTATCATCGAGACACAGGCCGGCGACGTATCGGCGTATATCCCGACCAATGTGATCTCAATCACCGACGGTCAGATCTTCCTTGAGACCTCACTCTTCAACCAGGGTATCCGCCCTGCTATCAATGTGGGTATCTCTGTATCCCGTGTAGGTGGTAACGCCCAGATCAAGGCGATGAAGAAGGTGGCGGGCACGCTGAAGATTGCCCAGGCACAGTTCCGTGAGCTTGAGTCGTTCACCAAATTCGGCGGCGACATCGACCCTGTGACCGCACGCACCATCGACAGAGGTCGCAAGAACCAGCAGCTTCTTATCCAGCCGCAGTATCAGCCGTGGCCGGTTGAGAATGAGATCGCTGTGATATATTGCGGTGTGAACGGCCTCCTTGAGCCTGTGCCATTGGAGAAGGTGCATGAATTCGCAGAACTGTTCCTNCAGCTTCTGAAGGCCAAATATCAGAAAGAGGTGCTCGACGAGCTTCGTAAGGGTATCCTTTCGGATGATGTTCAGGCTAAGCTTAAGGAATGTGCAACGGAGATTTCGGCACGTTACAAGACGAAAGAATAAGAAAATATGCAGTGGTGTCACGAAAAGAAAATGGTGACACCACTGCAATCCATCATTTACTAACCTAAAACAACAGATAAAGAGATGGCTACTCTGAAAGCCCTAAAGACACGCATAGGATCTGTGGCATCGAGTGAGAAGATCACCGGAGCCATGAAGATGATATCGTCGGCCAAGGTTCATAAATTTGAGAACGAGCTGAAGAAGCTATTGCCGTTCAAGAACCAGGTAAAGTCGATAATGGGTCACTTGTTGGATACGAATATGGATTTCAACTCCCCCCTGATCAATGAAAGGGAGGTGAAAAAAGTGGGAGTAGTGGTCTATGGCACCGACGACGGCCTTTGCGGGGCCTATAACCTCAATATCTTCAAGAAATTTCTTGAGGAGAAGAGCCGGCTACGCGAAAAATATGGCAATGATGTGGAGATAACCGTCATGCCAGTAGGAAAGAAGCTTGCCAAAGCCTCTTTGAAATTGAAGGAACACAATCTGCGGACGCTTGTAGTGCCCGGCATCGACTCCAAGATGGAGGGTGGCACGGTAGATTCCTTCACCAACTCACTAAGGAAAGATTTTGAGAACGGAGTGTTCGACGTTGTGGAGGTCGTATACATGAAGTATCTCTCGATGGGAAAGCAGGTAGCTACCGTCGATCCACTCTATCCTGTCTCCCGCGAGGCACTCGAAGGGGAGGCACACTCCACAGAAGACAACAAGATGTATATATTCGAGCCGGACGCCAACAGCATCTTTAACGAGGTGCTTCCGATGTTCGTGCTTTCCACCATGCAGGAGATCAATCTCGAGAACAAGGCATCGGAGCAGGCAGCGCGCGTCATGGCGATGCAGGCGGCCAACGACAATGCGAAGAAACTTCTCGAGTCGCTTCAGCTTGAATATAACAAACTGCGCCAGCAGGGTATCACCACAGAGCTGCTTGACATACTCGGCGGCCAGACGGGTAGATAATTAAATCGGAAATAAGAAACAACAACATACATCAATGAGTAGTATCAAGGAATATTTTTCGGAAGTCGGCAAAGGCTTGAAAAGTCTGGTCGACGGTATGGCCGTGACAGGCAAGGAGCTTGTGACGCCCAAAATCACCGAGCAGTATCCGGAGAACCGAGGGTCGCTCAAGATAGCCGACCGATTCAGGGCAGAGCTCACTCTGAAGTATGATGCACAGGGGCATCACAAGTGCATAGCCTGCGGCATCTGCCAGATGAACTGTCCGAACGGCACAATCGAGCTGACGACCAAGATGGTGGAACTTCCGGACGGCAAGAAGAAGCGTAAGCTTGACAAGTACATGTACGATCTTGGAAGCTGTACTTTCTGCATGCTCTGCGTCACAACATGTCCGCAGGATGCTCTTGAGTTCAGCAACGATTTCGAGCAGGCTACTTTCACACGCGACGCACTGATCAAGCAGCTCAACTATCGTCCGGAACCTGCTGACGATGCTCCGGCACCCGCGCCGAAACCTGCTATGGATCCGGAGAAACTTGCCAAGATCAAGGCAGAGGCTCTTGCCAAGGCTGCCAAGATCAAAGCAGAGAAAGAGGCGGCGGCCAAGGCAGCTGCCGAGGGTGGGGCAGCTGCTCCGAAACCTGAGGCACCGGCCGGCAATACAGAGGCACCGAAAGAGGATAATAAAGATAACAAATAATAAAATGGATTCAGTAGGAAGTATTATCGTGTATTTCGTGGCAGCCATCGCCATTGTGGTATTTTCCATAAAGACGGTGACGACGCGCAAGATCCTGCGCTCCGCGACTTACCTTCTATTCGTGCTACTCAGCACCGCCGTGATCTATTTCCAATTGGGCTATCAGTTTCTTGGCGCAGTGCAGATCGCTGTGTATGCCGGCGGCATCATGGTGCTCTTCGTATTCGCCATCGTGCTGACCCACAAACCTAACGACCGCACCGGCGTGATCGACTCCCACAGACGCAAGATAGGGGGAGGCATCGCAGTGGCCGGGGGGATACTTCTTCTCCTCGCCATCTTCTACATGCCCCTTCTTCATGGCGCTTCACTCTCGGAGTGTATCGAAGCCGGGACCCCGATCACCATGCATGAGATAGGAGAGGCCTTCACCGGAAGCGACCGTTTCCAGTATCTTCTCCCCTTCGAGGCGATAAGCGTATTGCTGCTCGCATGTATAATCGGAGGCGTCACAATTGCCCGTAAAGAATGATTGCTATGGATTTAAGTATGTTATGGTATCTTGTGCCCAGCGTCATAATGCTGACCTGCGGCGTGTACGGATTCATCACCCGTAAGAATCTTGTGGCTATCCTGATATCGCTGGAACTGATGCTGAACTCTGCGGACCTCAACTTCGTGGTGTTCAACCGCTATCTCTTCCCCGGCTCGATGGACGGCATGGTGTTCACCCTGTTTGCCATAGCGATAGCCGCTGCAGAGACAGCGATCGCAATCGCTATCATCATCAATATCTACCGTTCGATCGGCAACACCGATATCACAGAAATAAATAAACTGAAATACTGAACTAAGATATGGACATTACACTTCCAATTTTAATTTTGGCAATACCCATCACGATGTTCCTGATCTTAGGAATAGGGGGTGTCAAGATGCCGCGCAAACTTGCGGGCGTCCTGGGCATTCTCGGTCTGGGCACTACCGCAGTATGTGCCTACATCGTGGCCTTCACCTATTATTTCAGCGGCGATCCCTTGTTTATCATCGACGGAGTGCGCCAGCAGTATCAGGTGTTTGATGTCACCTGGCTTGCATTCACGCAGACNCTCGTAGTGAACATCGGATTCCTTCTCGATCCGATTTCGGCCCTTATGCTTATTGTGATCACCACGATCTCTTTCATGGTGCATCTCTACAGCTGGGGCTATATGGAGCATGAGCCGGGCTTCCAGAGGTATTATGCCTTCCTGTCGCTCTTCACATTCTCTATGCTCGGTCTTGTGGTTGCTACCAACATTTTCCAGATGTATATCTTCTGGGAGCTTGTGGGTGTCTCNTCCTACCTGCTGATCGGCTTCTTCTACAAGCTTCCGTCGGCAGTGTCGGCTTCTAAGAAGGCATTTATCGTGACCCGTTTCGCCGACCTCGGATTCCTCATCGGTATCCTTATCCTTTCCTACTACACCGATACCTTCAACTTCATCGCCATGACAAGCAATCCCGGCGGAGTGCTTCAGGAGTTCGGCGGGGCAACTTTCATGGGTGCTTCGTTGCTCACATGGGCGATGGTGCTGATCTTCACCGGCGGTATGGGTAAATCGGCGATGCTTCCTCTCCACATCTGGCTTCCCGACGCTATGGAGGGTCCGACTCCCGTGTCGGCTCTTATCCACGCAGCGACAATGGTTGTGGCCGGTGTTTATCTCGTGGCCCGTCTTTTCCCTGTGTACTGTGTAGTTGATGCNGCACTCACATTTGTATGCGTCGTGGGCGCGATCACAGCATTCTATGCAGCGGTTGTGGCTTGCGCACAGATCGATATCAAGCGTGTGCTCGCATTCTCGACCATCTCTCAGATCGCCTTCATGATGGTTTCTCTCGGATGTGCCTACGACCTTCCCGTAGAGGGTGTANACTATTCCGGCCTCGGATATATGGCCGGTATGTTCCACCTGTTCACTCATGCGATGTTCAAGGCGCTTCTCTTCCTTGGTGCCGGCTGTCTGATCCATGCCGTACATTCCAATGACTATACAGCGATGGGTGGTCTGCGCAAATACATGCCTATCACTCACTGGACCTTCCTTATCGGCTGTCTCGCTATCGCCGGTATCTGGCCTTTCGCAGGCTTCTTCTCTAAAGATGAGATGCTCGCNGCTATGTTCAGCCGCCACTTCTTCTGGGGCGCATGGATGACAATGGTNGCCGGTCTGACCGCCTTCTACATGTTCCGTCTTTACTTCCTCATCTTCTGGTGGGAGGAGAATCCCCACTACAAAGAGCACAAACCGCACGACGGTCCCTGGCAGATGTCGCTTCCGCTCATCATCCTCGGAGCCGTNTCAATCTGTGCCGGATGGGTACCTTTCGGTGAATTCGTCACCTGGAACGGCGTTCCCTATCATATCCACATCGAACTTCCTGTGGCAGCCACCAGCCTTATCGTAGCTATCGTGGCAATCGCACTTGCAGCGAAGATGTATATGAAGAAGAACGAGCTTCCTACCAAGATGAAGAATATGTGGCCCACCCTCTGGGAGGCAGCCCACCGCAGATTCTATTGGGACGAGATCTATATGTTCATCACCCACAAGATCATCTTCGGCATCATCTGNAAGAGCATCGCATGGTTTGACCGTCATGTAATCGACGCGACCATGGACGCAATGGCCACAGTGACCCAGAAAGCATCGTANGCTATCCGCGGGATGCAGTCGGGTTCNATTCAGGCCTATGTGCTCTGGTATTTCTTCGGCGCAGTCATCCTGGCGGCCATCACATGGCTTTGCCTCATCTAACATTCATACTTCTTACGCGTAACGCATAAAACGATTTAGATTATGTTCAGTAATATATTAATCTGGTTTGTAGTGATCCCCGTCATCATGATGGCCGGATTGGGTTTGTGCCGCAACAGCAGTATGAATGCAATCCGCACGGTGATGGTGGCCTGCTCCACAGTGCTTCTCGCACTTTCCATATGGCTTTGCTGCGACTTCCTCAGCCTACGCGCTGCNGGAGTCGACGATGAAATGCTCTATACCGGNAGCTGGATGTGGTATGCACCGCTCAACATCCATCTTGCAGTAGGTGTAGANGGCATCTCCGTACTTATGCTTCTTCTTTCGGCCGTGATTGTCTTCGCAGGNACNTTCGCCTCATGGAAGATCTCACCCCTTCCGAAAAACTTCTTCCTNTGGTTCGCTCTACTGAGCACCGGTGTGTTCGGCTTCTTNATCTCCATCGACATGTTCACCATGTTCATGTTCTATGAGGTNGCNCTTATCCCGATGTATCTCCTTATCGGAGTATGGGGCACAGGACGNAAGGAGTATTCGGCGATGAAGCTTACCCTTATGCTTATGGGAGGCTCAGCNTTCCTNATGNTNGGCCTTATGGGTATCTACTGGCACAGCGCNCCCGAGGGACAGCCCTTGACATGGAATATCCTTGAGATAGCCAAGTCGGCACAGATCGCTCCGGAATGGCAGAGAATGCTCTTCTGCTTCACCTTCGTAGGTTTCGGCGTGCTCGGTGCAATGTTCCCCTTCCACACATGGAGNCCCGACGGTCANGCCTGCGCNCCGACAGCNGTGTCGATGCTTCACGCCGGTGTGCTTATGAAGCTCGGTGGCTACGGTTGCTTCCGCATCGCCATCTATCTTCTTCCCCAGGCNGCGAATGAGCTTGCATGGATCTTCATCATCCTGACCGGTATCAGCATCGTCTACGGTGCGTTCTCGGCATGTGTGCAGACCGACCTCAAGTATATCAACGCCTACTCNTCGGTGTCGCACTGCGGTATGGTGCTCTTNGCCATCCTCATGCTCAACACCACAGCAATGACAGGTGCTATCCTCCAGATGCTCTCACATGGTCTGATGACAGCCCTCTTCTTCGCCTTGATCGGTATGATCTACGGCAGAACCCANACCCGCGACATCCGTCAGATGGGTGGTCTTATGAAGATCATGCCCTATCTNGGTGTATGCTGGATGATCGCCGGTTTCGCATCGCTCGGTCTGCCGGGTCTTTCCGGATTCGTAGCCGAGATGACNATCTTCTTCGGNGCGTTCCAGGATGCCGACACCTTCCACCGCATCTTCGTGATAGCAGCCACCTGTTCAATCGTGATCACCGCCGTGTATATCCTCCGTGTTGTCGGGAAGCTTCTTCTCGGTCCTGTACAGGATAAGCANCANCTCGANCTNACCGACGCAGGNTGGTTTGAGCGTGTGGCCACCGTCACACTGATAGTNTGNATCGCAGGTATCGGTTGCTTCCCCAACTGGATCAACGAGACCATCAGGTTCAGCTTCAAGCCCATTATCGCGGCTATCCAGAATGCGATATAATGAATTGTATTGAATAAAAAATAATTAAGAATTTCAACAATGGACTATTCTCAATTCGGATCAATGATTCCCGAGCTCATCGTACTGGGAATCTTCATGCTGGTCTTTTTGTTCGATACATTCTCGAATGAAAAGGGGAAGCGGATCCTGACACCGTTAACCACCATACTCTTCGCGCTGGGCACAATCGCCATCTGGATCGTACCTGCCAGCTGTGAGGAGGTGTTCGGTGGGATGTATATCAACGACACCGCCACCAACGCTATCAAAGCTATCCTCAATGTGGGTGTTTTCCTCGTGTTCCTCCAGAGCGCGAAGTGGGTTAACAGCGATGAGGTAGCTATCCGCAAAGGTGAGTTCTATGAGATGATTCTCGTGACCCTTTTCGGTATGTATCTCATGGTATCGGCACGCCATATGCTTCTCTTCATCATCGGCCTGGAGTCAGCTTCTCTTCCTCTTGCCGCCCTTGTCGCCTTCAACAAGCGTCACTGTGAGAGTCATGAGGCAGCCATCAAGTATATCATGACGGCCGTGTTCTCCTCAGCTATCCTTCTGGTGGGTCTGTCGTTCGTATACGCTTTCTCCGGCGGGTCGCTCTACTTCTCAGATCTTGCCATCTACATCTCTCAGGGTGAGATGAGCGGTATGCTTCTCGTGGCTCTTGCGTTTGTCATCGCAGGTATCGGTTTCAAGCTTTCGCTTGTTCCTTTCCACCTCTGGACAGCTGATGTATATCAGGGAGCGCCTACAGCAGTGACCAGCTATCTTTCAGTAATCTCGAAAGGAGCCGCAGCCTTCGCATTCTTCGTGATATTCGTGCAGTGCTTCGGTGCTGTATACAGCGATGCTTGGGAGTGGATGATATATGCGGTGATTATCGCTACTATCACAATTGGTAACCTTTTCGCGATCCGCCAGAAGAACATGAAGCGATTCATGGCCTTCTCCTCTATCTCTCAGGCCGGCTACATCATGCTCGGTGTTATGGCAGTGAACGGTCTCGGCCTCGCTTCGATGATGTTCTACATCTTTGTCTACATTGTCAGCAACCTCGGAGCCTTCTCCGTGATCAATACTATCGAGGAGAACAGCGGTAAGATCAACATGGATGATTACAGCGGTCTGCACAAGACTAACCCCTGGCTTTCATTCTCGATGACACTCGCGATGTTCTCGCTCGCCGGTATCCCTCCCTTCGCAGGCTTCTTCAGCAAATTCCTTATCTTCACCTCCGTCACTTCAAGCAACTCATGGGCTCTGTATATGCTTGTGCTGATCGCCTTGATCAACACCATCATCTCGCTCTACTATTATCTGCTCGTGGTGAAGGCTATCTGGATCAGCCCGGAGGAGCCGAAGATTGCCGAGTTCAAGTCGATGCGTTGTGAGAAGGTTGGTCTCTGCCTCTGTGTGGCCGGTATCATCTTCTTCGGTCTTGTGCCTTACATCTATCAGTATTGTTATGATGCCGTGCAGAATTCGCTCGGCTTCCTGTCATTCTTCAATCTCTGATCAGATTAGATATTACCATAAAAGAGCGGCCACCCAATACTGGGCGGCCGCTCTGCTATTAAAATATACCCTAGATAGATGTTTTGCTTTGGGAATGCTGATGTGGACGCGATGAATCGCGTCCACACAGATTGTGATTACGACGTTTATTTTGTGATTACGAGGATTATTTGTGATTAGGCCGTTTAATTGTGATTACGACGTTTTTTAAGGGGGTGGTGAAAGGGTGAAGTTTAAAGATTGTTAAGGGGAGAGAATCCTGGTATATCTGTTGTTATAATTACAGATGGTCGGAAATATAACAGACGGCCGGATGTATTACTATCAAAACA
>JAAVDU010000012.1 GCA_014801605.1 Bacteroides sp. | reverse complement strand
ATCCGGAAGATGGAGTGGCTCACCTGCAAATCCAGATTTGACTTTGCCATTGTATGCGAATTTGCTCATTATCTCGCAAAGTGGACGTTCGCTACGATATTGAGTGGTGAGGAGACGTATGTTGATCTTGTCGCCGAGACGGTCTATAACTTCTGTAGGTTCCTCATTGAACTCATTGAGGCCTATAAATGAATAGAAGTTAAACTCGTCAAGTTGAGCCTCCTCCAGAATCATTGGGTCAAGATTGGTGATTGGAGGGAGCTGTAGCGGATCCCCCACAAGATAATACTTGCAATTAGGATTAGTCTGGCTACCTTTAAGCAGTGTAAACATCACATAGTCCAAAGTCACCATAGATGTTTCATCGATGAAGATAGCGTCCCAATCCAAATCATGAAGGTAGCATCCCTCCTGTGAAGAGTAGGTCTGAACATAGTAATGCACTGTGGCCACCAAGACCGCAGGTACAGTATCTGTCATGGCGTCGTAGACCGGTATATCCAGACCGGCCAACTCGTCGCAAATCTCTTTGTTTGATGGATTGACACCTCGACTTGCCTCAATCCCCTTGCTGTTAAGACGCTCTGCCACTACTTTCGCAGCCGCGTTGGTGGGTGTGAGAATCAGTATACCAGCGTTTGGATTCTCCTTGATTGTTGACTCTACGATATTGACAATCTCGGTAGTCTTTCCTGTACCCGGAGGACCGAAGATGATATTGAGATTGTCAGGTAAGACTTCTCGTAGGTCAGTATCTTCATCAACTTCAACAGTATCAAGAGCCTCTTTAAGTCGGGTAATCAGGAATTCGATATCCTTTTTCTCTCCGGATGCGACATACTTAAGGCGTAGTTCCAGAATCTCGAGGAACCAACGAAGTGAGCACTTGTTGACAGCCGATACGATTGTCTTTTGCTCTTCAATACTCTGTTTAAGCTGGAAATCTTTTAAGACACCACGTTCTTCCATGAATGCCAAAAGGCTTGCGACATCCTCTTGAGATACAATACCGGAATCAGAAAGAGCGCTTTTGATGGTGTCAAGTCCCTCTCCCTGCAGTTCCTTAACGGGTAGGTCGAGCCATTTCCGAAGAGATGGGGTAGCGAGCTCAATCCATTTGGCCTCTCGGAGTTGGCGTTTATAGAGAGGATCAATTTCAATGGTTTCTTCATTTCTTCGTAGCTTGGAATAGTATTTGGCATAGCCATGTTTGGCTACGAATAGACGTTCAATTAGTTCAGAGGCTCTTTTGGGATCAGACGCAGCTGCATGATTTAAGAAGTGATTAAACCCAACTATAGATGGTTCTTGTATATGTTCCCATTCTTTTTTACCTCGATTGATGAATCCTGGCCTTTGAGCAAAGCTCGGAATTCGATGCTCCTCTTTGGCACCGATTAAACACTTCTCGTAATATACAGAGGGACTGTGAACCGCATCATATCCCTTTATAAAATCCTCGACAAGCGAAGCTTCTTCCGGGTTGGATACAGGTAGCTTATCCTTTTCAAAGAATGGTATTCCCTTCAGACCTGCGAAGTAGAAATCATTATCCTCATTATGGACTTTAACAGAACTTACGGCACAGAAATGCCAGTCGTCAGAGTAGTAGCCAGGAAGTTGGCACTGTGCTTTGATGATTTTCTGCTGTGAAGAGGTAAGATTATAGTTATAGACTCCTATGAGCCATATGAGGTTTTGGAGTCTTTCAGTGAAGTCCAGCTTTTCGGAATTGATTTTTGGAAGATATATCTTCTCAGCCATTGTAAATGAATCAATACCGGTTATGCCAAGTCGTTTGAAGAAGAGCTTTACCTCTTCGTCTTCAGTAAGCTCTTCAGGGATAAGGTAAACCCCTTCGTTCACCACTTCTTCGACTCCCGGAGTGGTGAAACATACATTGGGCGTATTTTTCCCTCTGAGATAAGGCGCTACACACACTCCCTCCTTTGTTGTTTTTACAATGGGGAGGAATCTGAGGAAGGGATCGCTGCCACGTTCCCAGAAATTGGGTACCTTCAATAGTGATCTGTACCAGATTTTCAGCCACTCCATTGTTCGTTTGTTCAAGAATGCGGGGTTCATCCTACGCAAGATTTTTTCAGGAGTCAGGCGTTCCACTCCGGTCAATCGCAGGATCTCAGCTGATTTTCTGATTTCTGAAATAAGGGAAGGAAGTACCCAGCCTTTCATACCCCCGTATAATTCCGATAACAAGTCTGGTGTGTAGACTTCTGCGAGATAGCTGTTATCCGGTAGGAAGGCCTGCGATGGGAGTAGATATCTACCCAATTGCTCACTCCAGAGCATCGGATGGAACTTCAGGGCATCAAGGACGGTATGAGTCAAAGGCTCAATGTTGAGATTCGCTGCGGTGACCACTTCTTGTGGACCCTCTTGCTTTGGTAGGAAATTGAGGATATTGTCTTTAATCCATGGAGTATGCTCACTCTGACCGATTTCACAAATCTCCCTCAAAGACTTCACCAACAGTTTGCTGAGGCGAGCTATCATATCTTTGTTGTGGCTGTCGTCAGCAATGATGCTCTCTCGATTGCCTGTAAGCTTGAACGGCGCGTGAAGTATCACCGGGAGTCCCGTATTGTTGGCTGTGGGGAGATAACAGTACAACGGCTGGACAGCCGTTGCCAACTCTCCATCTTCCAACGCATAGACTACTGAAACGAAAAGCTTGTTATCCTCTGATATCGAAGCATCAAACTTCCAAAGCTCAAGTGATTTCTCGGCATCCTCCGACATCACTTCATATCTCAGTCTCTTTCCGGAGCCGATCTTCCCGATTTCTTCAAGTTTGTAATATCCCGACTCTTCCTCTGTTTCCCAATCAATGGTTTTTAGACTGGTAAGGAAGAGAATCGGGTTTACCAAACTACGTAGCTTTTCATTGATTTTCTTGTACGCGTCTGACTCTTCGCCTGGCCTGAATCTGAAACGGAAAAGAGTCTCGTCTTCCTGTCTACGGGGATGGTCGTTAAGGATAAGATTCGGCACTATCATATCCGTGATCGAGAATCGGAAATTCTTGTCGTATATCTCAGGTTCATCTGTAAACCTAAATACGGATTTAAATCCTAATCCGAATTTACCAATCTTAACTTCTTCCTGATTATTAGCCTTACTGCTGGATGCTATAGATAGAATTGAATTTATATCACCTAATTTGCCAGCATTATGATCCTCTACATGGGTTGCAGGGTCGGTAATAGTGAAAAGGCGCGGTGCATTATGTATGAAAATCAACTCATTTCTGCATAGGATGAATTTGGTGTATGTGGCACCTTGATCATCCGCATTCTGGAGAAGCTCATAAACAAAATGGGCATCATCTCGATACAGGTTGCTGATGACATCATGTACTCCACTTAAACGTGGATTATTGAGAGAGTTAGCTAATCCGGAATGGATTTCTCTCAGCTCGTGGAAGTATTTTGATTGCTGTTCGTTCATTCCATGATTTCTTTTATTCGNTTAATAATATCAAGTACTTCGTTGGTATCTATGGATCCGTTGGNATGGTCTTCGGTAGTGAATAGATTCTCACCCTCTATGAACCCCATCTTCTCGTATTCGTTCTTCTTTCTTTCCCAGGCATTACGGTATTCCGGTACTGTGAGCATGCCCAGATGTTCCCAGATAATGGTGTCGCCGCTGTCATCCACAAACGTGAAGTCGGGCAGATAACGCTTCGGGTAATCCTCGCTGAGTCGTTCCTCATATTTGAACTCGAGTCCGGCAGAGATAAGTTCGTTGGCTATTATGACCTCCGATTTGCTTCTTACGATGTGGGGATTGCCATTAGCGTCCGGCTTTGTACGGTGGATCAACCCCTCAACATAGGGAATATCCAACTTATCAGCGCGAACCGAGTGGTTAAAGAGATTGGTGTTACGAGTAGCGAGAATCGATGCCTCCGGCTTCGATTTGCCATAAAGCCAGTGGATGCTCTCCTCAACCAGCAGAATCACCTTTTTCTTGGCACGCGTGAGGGCTGTGTAGATAAGTTCACGAGATATGATGTGTCCGGCTTTCGGGAGCACTACCACGACAGTATCGAAATCGCTGCCTTGACTCTTGTGGACACTGATAGCATAAGCCAACTCGATAGCGATGTCGCTATCTTCACCTTTCTGGCACTTAAACCCAAAAGTTGTGTTTGGTATGCCGCTGTATACAATATTACAGTATCCAGAGTTAATGTTGCTTACGAAACCAATCTGACCGTTTGAGAGTTGATAAGGTTCTTCGGAACTTGGGTACCCGGTTTTTCTCTCATTCCGAAGCTGCATTACCTTATCGCCTTGATAGACATATTGCGTTGAAAACTGTAATCCCTCATCCTTTGCTCCTGCCCTTACCCATTCCTGCACGTGGTTGTTGAGGGCATATACTCCCCACGCGGGATTAAGTACAGGAGTCAGAATCTGGAGATGTTCGATTTTATCGGGATGGGATTTGAGTTGCCAGAGATTATCGGTGCCGATACAGGATTTGATAGCTTGCCCCAGACTCTCCGGGTTACACTTGAATTCATCGCATAGAGCGGTCTTAAGCTTTTCGATAAGGTCAGTCTCATTTTCCCAGCTATAGACTTTGAGGTCATTGTCAAGCTTTCCTTGCTCGATTTTGTCGAAAATCTCTTCAGCCTCTTTCCTCGGTTTGCCGTTGCTGAACCATGACGCAAGATTGAGAATATCAGAAGCACGTCCATTTGCTGTTCTCACNACATGCTCNAGATGTGTGACAGCATCGGCTAATGCCTTATCTTTNTCCATCTTCTTATCTCCCTTAAGATAATGATAAAGGTCAGAGAATGGTCTACCGGCACCGATAGGGGGAAGCTGGTTGGGATCGCCTATAAGTATTATGCGATTGATTCTTNCGGGANCCAACGCCTCNATNAAAACTGCAAGTTCTTTAGTAGTGAGCATGGAACACTCATCGATGATGATATTGCGTGCTTCGGAATACTTCTTTCCGGCAGGATTGGATACAGGCCGCATGTAGTCCGGTCCAATCTCATAACGTTCATGTTTCAAAAGAAACTGGGCAATGGTAAGAGCCTTTATATTGGGGTCCTCTTCGGCCTCCTTCCCTAATCTGACACGGGCTTTACCGGTTGGGGCGAGCAATAGCACACCTTCATTACGGAGGGTCTCAGATTTGAGGAACGATTTCACTACGGCAGTCTTTCCTGTTCCTGCGCCTCCCGCCAAAACAGACAGACGTTTACGAGCCATCATTTCCAATGCCTGAGCCTGCTGCTCGGCGGCTTTTACACTGGTCTCGTTATCAGGATTGAATTTTGAGTTTCCTTGCACAAGTTTGAGCCAATCCTCAGTGACCGGGATTCTTACATCCTTCCTGGCACGCTTGCTGAGAACGCTTTCAAGTTTACGCTCCATTTCATAGTACTCTTTCAGCTGCACTGCTGTCGGCTTCTCTTCAGGAAAATATGCAATCTCAGAAGAGAAGAAGTTCCTTAGAGTAATCAGTATATCGATGGGAAGCTCTGAATCATTTTCATGCTTCAACCTGTCTTGAAGCGATTGATGCATCTCATTTATCGACACTAATGTATCACCGTTTTCAAGCGCCCGGCACAGTCTCTCTATCACCATCGACCGTAGACGGCGTTTGTCGAGTACCGTCTTAACCGCACTTGGTGCTGTAGGGATACATTCACCTTGAATCTCCCTGTCAACCATCACTCCTAAATCGATGGTATCAGTTGTGACTGAGTAGTTCTGGTCTTTGAGTGCCGATTCACTTACGATATATGGATTATCAATGATGTCATCTGTCTTGATTCGATTGGCTTTGATATCCTCGAGCAATCCTTTTATAAAGTTTGTGTCAAGCTCAAAGCGGGATAGAAGTTGTAACAGTAACTTGATTTCCTTGGATTGAGCATTCCAGGTTTCCAGATATAAAGGCATATCTTTTATATAGTTTACCTTTCCCACATTGAGTCTGCCTTGTAGAAGCCTCTCAAAGTATACCCAAGGATTATCTTTGTTGCCGCATCCGGCTTTACGGATGTCTGATTCAATAAGATGGGAGTAATTGATTCCGATGGCCTGAAGCACCTCAGCAAATGACGGGAAGGGGACAATCATTGTCTTGACTCTGCCAATCTCGTCGTTGATCCACTTCAATTGATGTTCCNAGTCTCCACTGATAAGGCCGTGTCTGATTACAGCCTCTACAGAGTTGCGTGCTGCTTCCAGAATGAGCAGCATGGAATGGTTGGAAATATAGTCGCAGCCATAGGATAGTTCATTACGCACGCGGACACTATTGCCGATTTTGTCAAGGGTAAGCTTGATCTCATCAATAGCTCTCTCTTTGGAGAGTCCGGTTATGCGCCTTACATCCTTCTCGTCCAGTTTTAGATACTGATGATAGGGGAGAAGGAAGCCCTTGGATTCCTTGAGGTCTCTTCTAATGGTATGCTCGAATAATACCTCCCACAATGGATATGTATAGTCCGCTGTAGAATCGTAATTCAGGATGGGATGTATCTTTGCCAATTCTCCGATTCCGACTATTATTCTGTCACCATTTTCATCTATGGGATTACCGTTCTTACAGTAAAATACGCATAATGAATCCTCCTCGGAGATATTGCTCCTAAACCAAGAGAGGATGTCGCGCTGACGTTCCTCAGCATATACCCAAGAGGTGCGGAAGTTGATAGGGTCAGAATCAGGGTGGATATTCGCAATAGTTTGATTAAGCTCATCATTGCGTTCCTTAGTAAGATATCTGAAAGGCACCCCATAAGCAGTATATTCCGGAATTGTGAAATCAGTGGGACGCAGAGCTGAATGACGACTCTCTTTATTAAAGGCATAGACATGCTCGAATGTCCGAAGGATAGCTTTAGAGTTCATAAAGCCTCCATTCTCGCCCCTGCAAGGAGCACAGAAGGTTTTAAAGGATTGACCAAGTGTTTTTCCTGCCATGGAANCNTCTTTACAACCATTAGCGGCCGTAGAGGTGGCTATTCGTGGAAGGGTCTTGCAAAAGGTATTTAGGGAAGGGTGANTACAGAAGCATCCGTTCCAGTAATTGTCGTGCCAGGGAACTCTGATGGAAATGTGTTTCATATAGATTTGAAGTTAACAATAATGTGAAAGTGATTAATCTGGGCAGCCAACCGTAACTCCAAAGCGATACTTGGTGTTACGGTTGGCCGGNNGNGGGTCAGAAGGGGATGTCGGGGTCGGAGGGGTTGGGCATGATGTCGGGGATGGGGCCNCTGCCGAANGGGCTGCCGAATGGGGAGGGGGCCGGCGATCCGCCGAATGGTGAGCCGGCTACGGAGGCTCCGAAGGCTGANGCCGCATCGGCTCCCATACCCATGCCGGAGTTGCCTCCAATACCCATGCCGGAGCCGCCAGACATACCCATGCCGGAGTTGCCTGACAGGCCACCTTCGCTGTTCATCTTCGAGCCGAGTTTGAGGGGTGCTTCCCGCAAGGTCTCCTGGAGCTCGTTGTAGCCCTGATCCCAGTTCTCAAACTTCGCGTATTTGCTGACAAACCTGAGCTTCACATCGCCAACCGCACCGGAACGGTGCTTGGCTACGATCAGCAACGCCTGCCCTCGGATATCGTTACCCTCGGCATCCGTGCCCGAACGAGTATAATACTCCGGACGATGTATGAAGCAGACGATGTCGGCATCCTGTTCTATGGCTCCCGACTCTCGAAGGTCGGAGAGCACGGGACGTTTGTCATCACGCGTCTCTGTGCTTCGGTTGAGCTGCGAGAGGGCGATGATCGGAATGTTGAGCTCCTTGGCGAGAGCCTTCAGCGATCGTGAGATTGTACTCACCTCCTGCTCACGGCTTCCCAACTTCATGCCGGTGGCGTTCATAAGCTGAAGGTAGTCGATCATGATCATCTTGACCCCCTTCTCCCTCACAAGACGCCGTGCCTTAGTACGCAGTTCGGTGATTGACAGACCCGGAGTCTCGTCAAGATAAAGGGGTGCGCTGTACACTCCGCGGAGACGCGAGTTAAGACGGTCCCACTCCTCCGGACTGAGCTGACCGCTCTTGATCTTCTCACCCTCAAGGTCGGCGATGTTGCTGAGCAGACGTTTCACAAGCTGCACGTTTGCCATCTCAAGGGTGAAGATAGCCACAGGGATATTGAAGTCGATAGCCATATTCTTGGCCATAGAGAGCACGAAAGCGGTCTTACCCATGGCGGGACGGGCGGCTATGATGATAAGGTCGCTCATCTGCCAGCCGGAGGTCATGCGGTCGAGTTCGGTATATCCCGTCTGCAGACCTGACAGACCGCTCTCATTGTTGGCGGCCGTCTGTATCTGTTCGAGAGCGAGGTTGATCACAGGGTCGATCTGTGTCACCTCCCTCTTGAGCTGAGTCTGAGAGATGTCGAAGAGCTGACCCTCCGCTTCCTGCAGAAGGTCGTCTACATCGTTGCTCTCGTCGAAAGCCTTGGTCTCTATCTGNGCCGCNTAGCTTATAAGGCGACGNGCAAGATATTTCTGGGCGATGATACGGGCGTGATACTCCACATTGGCAGCNGAGTAGACACGCGCCGTGAGCTCCGTGATATGTATGGCGCCCCCCACCTCTTCGAGGGTGCCGTCCTGGCGCANNTGCTCCGTCACGGTCATCATATCGATAGGGCGCTGGTTGAAACCCAACGTCATGATCGCCTGATAGATCTTCTGGTTGACGGGGTCGTAGAAACTGTCGGGCACGAGAATGTCGCATACATTCATGTAGGCATCCTTCTCAAGCATACATGCGCCGAGCACCACCTCCTCGAGGTCGGTGTCGCGTGGGGGGAGTTTCCCCGTAGGGTCTGTTATCTCTTGTCGGTATTCCGGTTTTTTAGCCATTGTATGGATGTTTAAAAGGGGAGAGGGGAGGAGAGAATCCGGGATGTCATGCCGGGAAAAGTGTCATGACAAGGAGGAGATAGAGCGCTGCTCCGAAAAGGAGCAGGGAGGTATACTTCAGGATCTTGTTGAGGGCTGCCCCNTGATGGTCGCGCATCTCCTGCCAGAGCACGAAATCGCAGAATACACAGCCAAACCAACCGGCTGTGGTCCATATCGGGGCGTTGGTGGTGGCTATGGCNAGCAGGAGAGTGGCTATAAGGCCGTTGAGAAGATATACCATCGCCATAGCACGGCGGCCGAATATCACCACCGTAGTGCGCTTCCCTACGGCGGCATCATCGTCGCGGTCGCGATAGTTGTTCACTATCAGTACATTCGCGGCCATCAGTCCGATAGCAAGCGACACCGAGAGATTCACATAATCGAGGTGCCAGAAGCCTGTCTGCACATATTCGGTGAATATCACCGGGACAAAGCCGAAGAATATCACCACCGCCACATCCCCCAGGCCGTGGTGGGATAGGGGATAGGGTCCTGTGGAATAGGCGAGCGCGAAGAGCGCCACAGCCACNCCTACAGCTATCAGCCACCATCCGCCGTAGAAGATAAGGCTGCATCCCAGGAGGGAGTCGAGTATGAGGAGAAGGAAAGTGGCCCTTTTCATAGCGCGGGGGGANATATCCCCTTCGGTGACNCCACGCCTGAACCCTTCGCGACCCTTCTTGTCGAGGCCGTTCTTGAAGTCGTAATACTCGTTTGCGAAATTCGAGGCTATCTGGGCCACTACCGCAAACAACAGGCATATCAACATCGGCAGAACCGAATATCCATGACGAAAGATGGCGCAGCCGGTTCCCGCGGCCACGCCAGCCACACTCACAGGGAGTGTGCGAAGTCTCATTGCTTCAATCCAAGGGTTCATAAATTCATGCGTCGTAGCATTATGTTCATAATCCGGAACGTCAGGGGAGAGGGCCGAAACGTTCATCGAGCAGAGAGGTGAGGGAGTCGATAGCCTTCTCGATCCTCTCTTTGTCGCAGAGGCCGTCGATATATTTCTTATCGATGGCGCTCGCTCCATATTTGAGGCCCATCATGCCGATCGCCACGGCTGCGTTGGTGTCGGCGTCGCCCCCCTCGTTGATAATCTCTACGAGTGCCTCGTTGAGCGACTGAGAGTGCCATATTGCCCAGAGAGTGGCTCCGAGAGCCTTGCGGGCATACCAGCAGGTGTCGGCGTCGTCGAGCTGGAAAGCTGCGAGATCGCCGTAGTGGGCCATGTCGACATATATGGTCACCTCCCGGTTCTCCTCCTGTGATATATGTCTGAGAGTCTCGTAGGAGGGGGTCTCATTCTTCCAGAAGAGGGAGTTGGCGGTGTAGGCGAGAAGCACNGANACAGCCTCGCATCGCGGACGCGGGTGGGTGAGCCTCATGATGTCGATGGCGTTGGTGCGGANATTCTCGTTCCAGAGGCCTGCGAGAAGCGATCTTCCGAGTGCGTCGCTNGGGTTGGAGGTGTCCTGCATGTCGTGCCATACTCTTTTCGATACATGATAGGGATTATCCACGAAATCACTCTGCGAGAGCACCCATCTCATATTGGGGGTGATGTCGTCATGGTTTTTCTTGTACCATTCCGCGAGACGGCGGGCGAAATCGAGCGGGTCGAAGCTCTTGGTCTCANACATGCTGTCGATGAGAGCCAGGAAATAGTTGGTGTCGTTGCTCCATTCCCCACGGCCCCATTGCGCGCGGTGGGCGTCGCGAATTATCTGGGAATAATCGGTGAGTTTGTCGGGATATTTCATCTCCACCACACGTTTTGTCATGAATTCCGTCCCGATGCCGAGCGCGTCGCCTATTGCGAATCCATAGAGCAGACCGGCGATTTTGTCTCTTGAAGTCTTGTTCATATAAGTTTAAGTTTAGGTAGTCAACGGTCGGGATGGCTTATCATGCAAAACAGGCTTCCGGCCGCCTTCTGATGTAGGTTGATTGATGTTAAAGATCTCTCGTGTTGATACTTGCTTAGAATAGTCATGTAGAGGAATCTCTGAATCACTCTCTCCGCATGTAAGAATCATTATGCAAAAGTACAAAAAAGATTTACTGTAAACAAGTGTAAATATCCGATTAATTGGTCAGATTCACTTATTTCGCCTACATCAGGGCGGCTTACCGGCGTTTTCTCCGGAAGAAATCGCGCATCATGGCCGAACACTGCTCGGCGCATATACCCTCCGATACAAGTGTGCGTGGGTGGAGTGGGCCTCGTCCGTCGGTGCAGAATCTGCGGTAGCCCCGCTTAGGGTCGGAAGCACCGAACACTATCCTTCCGATCTGGCTCCAGCCAAGCGCTCCGGCGCACATCGGGCATGGCTCGACAGTGACGTAGAGGGTGCATTGCGGCAGATACTTCCCTCCGAGCGCATCGGCCGCCGCGGTGATGGCAAGCATCTCCGCATGGGCCGTCACATCGTTGAGGGTCTCCGTAAGGTTGTGGGTGCGTGCAAGCACTCTGTCGCCGACAACAACCACAGCCCCCACCGGCACTTCGTCGCGGGCAGCCGCCTCGGCAGCCTCAGCGAGGGCCATGTGCATGAAATATTCATCGCGCGGCCCCCGGAGTATGGAAGGTGCTTCGCCACTCACTCNCCGCCGTCAGTAACGTCGTCAGTCAGATCAGCACTCATGTATCCTCTTGATCTTAGCCGCCACACGCTCCATCAGCCAGAGTGGGGTGGAGGTGGCGCCGCATATACCGATGCTCTCCGCACCCTCAAGCCAGGAGGGGTCGAGCTGTTCCTCATTATATATGAGGTGGGTTCTGGGGTTGACCTCAAGACATTTCTCGAAAAGCACCTTTCCGTTTGAGCTCTTGGCCCCGCTCACAAAGATCACCACCTCATGATTGCGCGCGAACTCACGCATCTTCTCCATACGGTTGGCCACCTGGCGGCAGATAGTGTCGAAATACTCGAACTTCCCTTCGGTCTTTCTCCNCTTTATCTCCTCCACCACCTGGCGGAACCCCTCAAGGCTCTTGGTGGTCTGCGAATAGAGGAGTATGTCGCGCGAGAGGTCGAGCGACGCCACACCCTCCGGATCCTGAATCACCACAGCCTCTCCGTTGGTCTGCCCCACAAGGCCGTTCACCTCGGCATGTCCGTTCTTACCGTATATCACTATGAGCGGTTTCCTCCCTCCGGATTTTTCAGCCTCCAGACCATCGTTGTAGGCTTTCTTGATACGCCTCTGCAGCTGAAGCACCACAGGGCATGTGGCGTCGATGATGGTCACATTGTTGCGCTGTGCGGTGAGGTAAGTCTGCGGCGGTTCGCCGTGGGCACGGAGAAGCACCTTCACGTCGTGGAGGTTTTCAAGCTCATCGTGGGTGATGGTGCGCAATCCCTTGGCGCATAGGCGCTCCACCTCTCCGGCATTGTGTACGATGTCGCCCAGGCAGTAAAGACCTCCGCTCTTCTCCAGCTCCTCTTCGGCCTTGGTGATGGCTGTCACCACGCCGAAGCAGAAGCCTGAATTCACATCTATCTCTACCTTCATCGGGCCGGGGTGTTACTCTGTTCTGTACGTTCGCGGAATCTTTCGAGAAGCCACTCCATCTGTTGCTCGGGGGTCATGTCGCCGTTGTCAAGCTCGATGGCGTCGTCAGCTTTCCTGAGCGGCGACACCTCGCGTGTGGAGTCGATGCGGTCGCGCTCCACCACATTGGCATATACCTCCTCGAAGCTTACCTTCTCACCTTTGTCGAGGAGTTCCTTGTAGCGGCGTCTCGCGCGCTCTTCGGCACTTGCACCCACAAACACCTTCAGTTCGGCATCCGGGAAAACGGTGGTGCCTATGTCGCGGCCGTCCATCACTATTCCGCGCTCCTTCCCGAAATCCTTCTGGAGCTGGGTGAGACGTGCCCTTACCTCCGGAATCACGGCTACCGGGCTCACGAGATTGCTCACCCTCATGTCGCGGATCTCCCTCTCCACATCCTCGCCGTTGAGCAGAGTGTGCTGCACTCCGTCGGCTCCTGCCGGAGCGAAGGAGATGTCGATGGAGGGGAGTGCTTCGATAAGCTCCGGGATGCGGATGGCGTCATCCTGCGTCACAAGGCCGTGGCGCAGTGCATAGAGAGTCACGGCACGGTACATGGCTCCGGAGTCGACGTATACATATCCTGTGCGGCGCGCCAGTTCGCGGGCCATTGTGCTCTTTCCCGACGATGAATATCCGTCGAGAGCCACTATAATCTTCTTGTCCATAGAGGAAGTGTTGGATATGGTGTATGTTTTCAGCTGAGTTCGGTGAGGCGGGCGAGATACTTACCGATGATGTCGAACTCGAGATTCACTCTCGTGCCCGGCTCGATGCGGTGGAAATTGGTGTTCTCGTATGTGTAGGGTATGATGGCCACTCTGAAGGAGTCGCGCTCGGAGTCGCAGACGGTAAGGCTCACGCCGTTTACGGTGACCGATCCCTTCTCCACCGTCACATATCCCTTGCGGATGAGGGCCGGATCCACGTCATAGCGGAATTTGTAATAGCGGCTGCCGTCGGCCTCCTCCACGCTCTCGCAGAGGGCGGTGGTGTCAACGTGTCCCTGCACTATATGTCCGTCGAGGCGACCGTCCATCTTCATCGAGCGCTCTACATTCACGAGGTCACCCACTTTGAGAGCGCCGAGGTTAGAGCGGTCGAGGGTCTCCTTGATGGCAGTCACTGTGTATGTGCCGTCGCCCGGGAGCGCCACCACCGTCAGGCACACGCCGTTGTGGGCGATGCTCTGGTCGATGCGCAGCTCATCCGCGAAGGGGCAACGCAGGGTGATGTGGAGGTTGCCCCCCTCGGGGCGCAGACCTGTTACTTCGATGGCGTCTTCTACTATTCCTGAAAACATGGCTTTACTTGTTTAGGGTTTAATTATTTCTACTTCAAAATTAGCAAAAACTTTCGTGGTTTGCAAAAAATGTAGTATATTTGAGGTCTAAAAAATACTTAAAGACGTGTGCCTATGACTACTCTCACACTTCCCCCGCTATCGGGTCTGCGGGAGGCCCCCTCGCTCCCCGACGCGCGACAGCTCTCCATAATCGGTGGCAGCGGGGCCGGCAAGACGAAATTCATGGAGGAGCTCGTGCGCCTCAACGCCGACCGCGCCTACTGCCTCTCGGCTGTGAGCGCCCCCTTCCCGGAGAGGGAGGAGTCGACACGTCCCGGAAGCATCGACATGCTCTTCCGTGAGGCTGCGGCCAAGCAACCGTACATGCGCACCGATGCCGTGAGCGAGCTCGATAAACTCACCTACATGCTCTTTATCGATGAGTTTGAGCATCTCCTCGCCATGAAGCAGGAGCGCCACACACTCTCGCGGAGCGCGGCAATGCAACCCACACGCCTCGACCGCCTGATACAGCTGTGGGAAAGGGTATTCCCCGGCAACAGGATAGTGCGCACCGCCGGCACAATGATGTTTGCCACCCGTGCCGGCGACGACCTNATCACCGCCCGAAGTCTCAGCCAGAGCGAGCAGACTGTGCTCTATTACGCGGCGGCTGTGCTCTATGCCATGCCCGAGGCCGTTATATTCGTCGATTCACCCTCTCTTTTCCTGCATCCTACGGTGCTCAACTCCCTATGGAACTCCATCGAGGAGCTCAGACCCGACTGTACGTTTGTCTACAACTCTGTGGATGTTGAGTTTGTAAGCTCACGCACCCACAACGTGTGCGTATGGGTGAAGAGCTATCATTCCGATCAGCAGGCATGGGACTATGAGATTCTNCCNCCNGGCGATATCCGCGAGGAACTCTTTGTCGACCTTATCGGCACACGTCGCCCCGTGCTCTTCATAGAGGGTGACGCCCGCCACAGTATCGACGCGCGCCTTTATCCCCTCGTCTTCCCCGACTGCACCGTCCGCCCCCTTGGCTCCTGCGACAAGGTGATAGAGACCACCCGCAGCTTCAACGATCTCAAGAATATGCATCATCTGGAGAGCAGCGGTATAGTCGACCGCGACCGCCGCACGGAGCAGGAGGTGCAATATCTGCGCAGGAAGTCGGTGATGGTGCCCGACGTGGCCGAGGTTGAGAATATCTTCCTTCTGGAGGAGGTGATACGCGAGATGGCCCGGCGGCGTAAGAAGAACCCCGACAAGGTGTTCCGCAAGGTGGCTCTCAACNTAATAGGGGAGTTTGAGCGGCGCTACGATGAGCAGGCCCTCCAGCATGTGCGTCATAGGGTGAAGCGTATGGTGGAATGTCGCATCGATGCCCGCTTTACGTGCATCACCGCCATGGAGACCCATCTGCGGGGNCTTATAAAGATGCTNAAGCCCCGGGAGCAGTACAACGACCTCCGNCAGGAGTTTCAGGAATATATCAGAAAGGGTGATTATGCCGGCATCCTGAAGGTGTTCAACCATAANCCGATGCTCGGCGACAGCGGAGTGGCGCAGATGCTCGGGTTCACCGGTAAAGACGACTACATAGCCGGAGTGATAGGCGTGCTCAAGGAGGGAGGNCCTTCGGCCGTGTATATAAGGGATGCGATACGGCGCACATTCCGGCTGCTTCCGGCCAATCCGGAGGCGGAGGAGGTAAAAACGNCGAAAAGCGTGGCAGTAAAACAGAAAAACCATAACAAAAAACGCTCTAAAAGCGTTTAAACAGATATAACTCTTTTAGACAGAATATGAAAAAGAAATTAGCTATCCTGCGCAACGACCCGTGGCTCGAGCCCTATGCTCCCGCCATAGAGGGGCGTCATGCCGACGTGGTGAGAAAACTTGAAGAGCTTACTGTCAACACAAACGGTTCGCTTGTGGAGTTTGCAAACGCCTATAAGTTCTACGGCCTCCATCATGAGCCGGAAGGGGGATGGGTATTCCGTGAGTATGCCCCCAATGCCACCNATATATGGCTGATAGGCACCTTCTCCGAGTGGAAGACCTCCGACGACTACAAGCTCACCCGCATGGACGACGGCGTGTGGGAGATACGCCTTCCCGAGGAGGCGCTCCATAACGGCGACCTCTTCAAGATGTTCGTCACCTGGGATGGCGGACAAGGGGAGCGCATCCCGGCNTACGCCGAGAGGGTGGTGCAGGATCCGGATACCAAGATATTCTCGGCGGAGGTGTATCTGCCGGAGAATCCTTATAAATTCAAGGTTAAGAAATTTACCCCCGACACCAAACCACTCCTTATATATGAGTGCCACATCGGTATGGCGCAGCAGGAGGAGGGTGTGGGAAGCTACGAGGAGTTCCGTCTCAAGACACTCCCCCGCATCGCTGCCGACGGCTACAACGCCATCCAGATAATGGCTATCCAGGAGCATCCCTACTATGGCTCCTTCGGCTATCATGTGAGCAGCTTCTACGCCGCCAGCTCACGCTTCGGCACCCCCGACGATCTCAAGCGTCTCATCGACGACGCCCACTCTCTGGGTATCGCCGTGATTATGGATATCGTTCATTCCCACGCCGTGAAGAACGAGGTGGAGGGTCTCGGGCGTCTCGACGGCTCCTACGACCTCTACTTCTATGGCGACGGACGTCGCGAGCATCCGGCATGGGATTCACTCCTCTTCGACTATGGAAAGAACAGTGTGCTCCACTTCCTGCTCTCCAACTGCAAGTACTGGCTGGAGGAGTATAAGTTTGACGGCTTCCGTTTCGACGGCGTCACCTCCATGCTCTATTACGACCATGGCTTAGGTAAAGCCTTCGGATCGTATGCCGACTACTACGACGGCAACGAGGATCCAAACGCCATCACTTATCTGACGCTCGCCAATATTCTTATTCATGAAGTGAACCGTAAGGCNATCACGATTGCTGAAGAGATGAGCGGCATGCCCGGGCTGGCTGTTAAGTTTGAGGATGGCGGCATCGGATTCGACTACCGTATGGCTATGGGTATCCCCGACTACTGGATCAAGATGATCAAGGAGAAGAAGGATGAGGACTGGCACCCCACCTCCATATTCTGGGAGCTCACCAACCGTCGCGCCGATGAGAAGACCATCTCCTACTGCGAGAGCCACGATCAGGCACTTGTGGGCGACAAGACAATCATCTTCCGTCTGATCGATAAGGAGATGTATTGGCATATGATGGTAGGCGACGAGGATNCTACCGTGTATAGAGGTATGGCCCTCCACAAACTTATCCGCCTTGTGACTCTGGCTACNATCAACGGAGGATATCTCAACTTCATGGGCAACGAGTTCGGCCATCCCGAATGGATCGACTTCCCGAGAGAGGGTAACGGCTGGAGCTATAAGTATGCACGCCGTCAGTGGGATCTCGTCGACCGTGAGGANCTTAAATACCGCTTCCTCAACGCATTCGACAATGCGATGGTTGATGTGGTGTCGAAGGTCTACGATTTCCAGCATCTCCCCGTAGATAAGCTCTGGGAGAAGGACGATGATCAGGTGCTCGCCTTCATGCGCGGCGATCTGATATTCGTATTCAACTGGAACCCTGTGAAGAGTTTCGACGGCTACGGCTTCCTTGCTCCTGCCGGAGAATATGAGGTGGTGCTCGACAGCGATTCAGGCANATTCGGCGGCCANGATCTTGTNGACGATTCGATACATCACTTCACTACTCCCGATCCTCTATACTCACCATCCGGTAAGGGTTGGCTCAAGATGTATCTCCCGTCGAGAACGGCACAGGTGCTTCGCAAAGTCAAGCCACAGCCCAAGAAGCGAGTGAAAGCTGNGGCAAAGGCTGAGGAGACAGTGAAGGCTCCTGAGGTGGAGGTAGTGGCTGAAGTTGTAGCTGAGGCTCCTGCTAAAGCTCCCGCCAAGGCCAAGAAAGCACCGGCCAAGAAGACCGTCGTCAAGAAAGCTGAGGCGGAGAAGGCGCCGGCCAAGAAGACCGCTGCCAAGAAAGCTGAGGCGGAGAAGGCTCCGGTCAAGAAGACTGTTGCCAAGAAAGCCACCGCTAAGAAAGCTGAGGCTAAGGTTGAGGTTGAGGNAGCTCCGGTTGTGGTTGAGGTAGCACCCGAAGTAGCTCCGGTAAAGAAGNCACCGGCCAAGAAGANNGTTGCCAAGAAAGCTGAGACGGAGAAAGCACCTGCTAAAACTAAAAANACAGCTACCAAGAAGGAGACGACTGAGAAGGCCGAGAAGAAGACTGCTGAGAAAGCTCCCAAAAAGACAGCCGCAAAGAAAGAGACCAAAACAACTAAAACAAAGACAAAATGAAAATCAAATCGTTATTTGTAGCAGTCGCNCTCATCATAGGCGGCTCTACGGCAAGCGCACAAGGTCTCGGCGACCTCCTCAAAGGACTTGGGGGNAGCGGAAGCGGGAGTGATCTCGGTTCTACGCTCAGCAATGTAGTGTCCGGTATATTCTCTAAATCGGATCTCACCCTTCAGGATATAGCCGGAGAGTATCAGTCGTCGGGTCCGGCCATCACTTTCAAGAGCGACAACTTTCTTCAGAAAGCCGGCGGCATAGCCGGAGCGTCGGCCCTTGAGACCAAGCTTCAGCCCTATTACGAGAAATATGGTCTGATCGGGATGCCCCTCAGCATCGACAACGACGGCAACTTCACCCTAACTGTAAAGGGGATAAAGCTCAGCGGTACAGTAGAGCCCAAGGCGGAGCAGGGTGAGTTCACCTTCAATGTGATGGTAGCCGGAAAGATGAAGATCGGCCAGTTTACGAGCTATATTCAGAAGAGCGGTCAGAACATCGACCTGATGTTTGACGCCACCAAACTGAAGGAGTTGCTCTCCACGGTAGGTAAGCTCAGCGGTATGAAGATTGCGAGCACCATGACCTCGCTACTTGACAGCTATGACGGCGCCAACATCGGTTTTGCGATGCAATACACCGGAGCTGCCCCTGCGAGTGCAGGTAGCGACAGTTCGGCAGGCTCTGCTTCCGGACTTGGTAACATCATCGGCAATGTACTCGGCGGTTCCGGAAGT
>JAAVDU010000011.1 GCA_014801605.1 Bacteroides sp. | reverse complement strand
ATGTCGGAGACAGTGATATTGCTCTTTCCGGGCGCTCCGGCATAGTCCATGCACACCTGGAGATTCTTGGTGTCGATTCCCTCCTTATTCTTGAAGAAGTAAAGGTATGGCACCCCTGCCTCAACGTCTACTTTGTCAACGGTGATGGCCACATCATTGTCTGAATTGTCCTCTCCGAGCGAGTCACCTTTCTGGATCTTGACGGTCATACCCTTGATATCATTGTCAGATTCAATTTTGAGAGTGAAGTCATACTTGTTGTCGGCTGAGGTCTCTACGTTGGTCCATACATGCACCTGACCCTGCCATTGCTGGCTTCCAACTCCTTCGGGAGCGATGAAGCTGTAGCCTCCGGCGAAGAATATGATCTCCGGCTGTGTGATCGGGTCGGTTTCCCAGTCTGAATCGGAAAACCATGTGGAGTAGTTCACCACCTTATAATCAGCGAAGAGATTGTCGGCATCGGAGATTTCGGGAGCGTTGGCGCCTGCCGGAATCACAGTGCCGTCGTCATACTGATGCTCCTTGAAAACTATGTTGCTCACCTCGATGTCGCAGTCGCCGAAGCCTGCGAAGTCGAAGGCGATCTTGAGAGTGCCGTCGAAGCCCTTCAGATCGGAGAACCATACAATCGAGCCGTTAGGCTCTACCTCAACCACCTTGCCGGTGTTTTCAAATAGGGTCTCATCATCGCCGAGCTTCTGCACCTTTACAGTCACCGCTCCCGCTTTGGGCACATTGATGTTGCAGGAGAAGTCGTAGGTGATATCTGCATGAACCTCGATGTCGGTATGCACATGCACCTGACCCTGCCACTGTACGTTGCCCATATCGGCAGGAGTATGGAATTTGATTCCCTTTCCGGGAGTGATCTCAACCTCGGGCTGATTGGAAAGATAAGTCCATTCCCCATCGGTAAACCATGTATGGTCTAAATTTATTGTCGCATCTTTCCAGAGGTTGTGCTCGAAGTCATACTTGAAGCCTGTGGTGGTCACGTCGCCACCCCCTTTCGGGGCGAGGATATACTGCCAGGAGATACCCTCCACATCCTGCACGAGGGTGATGGAGTTTCGGCTGAAACTTGTGATGCGGTATTTCGGATTGGCGAAGCCATCCTCCGAGGGTACGTAAGGGAAGGGGGTGTCGGGAGGAAGAAGGAGATAGAGGTTCTTTCCCTCGGGCGAGAGTGTGAAGGTAGTTGTCACTGTGGATGCATTCACTCTGAAATCGGCATCATTCTCGGGATTGTTCACCTCATATCCGGGGAGAGAATGTACCCCTTTGTTCACGTAGAATGTGCCGGCATTCCCAGGATCGAATGTGTAGGATCCACCGGTTGCATCATCGGTTTTGCCGAAAATCAGGATATTCTCATACACACCCTCAGCCTCTTTGTCGCCGGGAGAGCCTTCCCACCATCCGGCGGGATCATCTCCATTGGGACCACAGGCCATATTGCCCTTGACGGTACCGTCTACACCCCACTCCTTGGTGGAGCCGTTGGTGAGGTCGGTTATATATCTGTCGAAGTCGAAGATGGTCTTGTCGATATGGATTGTGCCGGTGACGGATCCTTCCGACACACCATTGCCATTCCCCACTTTCATCTCCACATTGTAGTCGCCGGCAACGGCGATGAGGTCGCGGTAGGTGAGGGAGGTGGAGGGGCGTGTGCTGTTGTCGATATACCA
The DNA here is from genome assembly GCA_014801605.1 of Bacteroides sp. Classification (GTDB taxonomy): domain Bacteria; phylum Bacteroidota; class Bacteroidia; order Bacteroidales; family Muribaculaceae; genus Lepagella. Next base: position 14,671 of record JAAVDU010000011.1, on the reverse strand, counting down.
TACGGGGTATACCCCCGTGGCTCTCTGGCCGTTCTTGTCGAGGATATTGAGCTCTACGTTGTTGAGGTCGTCGACAGAGATTCCGATCTGATAGTCGGAAGCCTGGGGTATTCCGGCCTGCGAGGGCTGGAAAATAGGCTTGGAAGAGCAGGCCCCCATGGCCAGCATCACTCCCGCCAAAGAGGCGAAGCCTATGATTTTATTTGTAGTCTTCATGTTGTTCTAACTGTTGGGAGGGAGTTGTTTTTACTTGAAATAATCATCGTTCTGCTTGAGAGTGCCGCGGCAGTTGTCGATCTCCGACTGCGAGAAGGGGAGATACTTCTTGTTGGGAGTGTAGCTTCCGGTTCTTCCCTCCGGGAATTCCGAGAGATCATCCTTCACGAGATAATCCACTGCGAGGCCGGTGCGGATGAGGTCCCAGTAGCGTTTACCCTCTCCGAGGAATTCCCAGGCACGCTCCTGGATGATGTTGTCGCGTGTGGCGGGCACGGATCCGAGGCCTGCACGCGCACGCACTCTGTCGAGGTAAGCCTGGGCGTTGGGCGATCCGAGCTCGGCTGCGTTCAGCAGGGTCTCCGAGAAACGGTACAGACGGAGGTTGTTGTTATAGTTGAGGATAGCGTCGGCAAGCTGACCGGTATTCCCTCCGATTTTTCCGGCATATTTGGCGAGGAAGTAGCCGGTGTCCTGATAGCCGTGTTTGTAGGAATCGGCCGCAGGCTGCCATATCGAAGCATCACGACGTTTGTCGGCGGGATCATAAGAATCGTAGGTCGACTTGCGCACTGTGGCGAATCCCCAGCCTGTATTGTCATATATTTTGTCTTTTTTTGATTCGTAGCCGCGAGGGAGGATCATGGCGGGCACTACGGTGCCTCCGGCAGTGCCTCCCCACGACCAGTTACGGCCGGCCTGATAGTCGGAGTAGTTGATCTCCCATATAGATTCGATGCCCCATTCACCCTCTACCTCCCAGATAGAGGCGAAATCGCTCACGAGGTCATACTTATTGGAGTTGATGATATCCTCCATATACTGCAGTGCTGTAGGCTTGCGTTTTTCATCGTTCTGATACATCACTACCTCTGCATAGAGCATATAGACGAAATGCTTCGTGACACGGCCGAGCTCGGCACCCTCGCACTTCTCGGGAAGACGGTTAAGCTCGATCACCTTCTCTATATCCTCCATGATGAACTCGTAAACCTCATCGGCCGTATACTGCGGAGCAAGATAATCACCATCGAGGTTAGTGGTGTAGTAGGCGATGTTGCCCCACCAATGCCAGATATAGTTGTAGAAGAAGGCGCGGAGAGCAAGCACCTGCGACTCATAATACTCCCTGTTGGCGAGCTCCTGGTCGGTGACGGGCTTCCAGTAGTCATACATATAGTGTATGGCGTCGTTGCAGCGCTTCACTCCGGAGTAGGCGTTGGAGTAAGAGGTGAGGTTGAGCACTTCGGTAGGGGTCGTGTTGAAGTTGAAGACGGTCTTCCACTGGCTCATGTCGTTGAGATCCTGGCCTCCGGGAAAGCACTGGTCGGCTATCACTTCGGGAAAGATGTTGAGGCCGCAGTAGTTGTTGGCGTAGTCAAACCAGTGGAGAGGGTCGTAGGCGGCCACTACAGCCTGCTGGATGTTCGCCTCCTTGGTGTAGTATACCTCTACCGGATCTTCGGTGTTGTTGGTGATGTCAAGCCAGTCGCTACCGCAGGATGTGAGGCCCATCCCCATCGCAGCCACCGGAATAAGAAATAGTTTTTTATTGAGTTTCATTTCGATAATCGTTTATGAAGAAATTAGAGAGCAATATTGAAACCTACGGAGAAAGTGCGCGCTTCGGGATAGTTGCCGTAGTCAACACCGATATTCACGCCGTCGCCCACCTCGGGAGTGAAGCCATAGTATTTTGTTGCTGTGAAGAGGTTCTCTCCCATCACGAACACCTTTACATTGTCAAGACCGATTTTCCTGACGATATTGNAGGGNAGGGTNTANGAGAGGGTNAGNTTGGAGCAGCGGAGNTANNNGCCNTCGTGNANNTAGATNTCNGAGCTCTGCCAGTTNCGNGNNTCGNNGAGACGGTAGATAGGNATNTTGTTNGANGTNCCTTCACCNNNCCAGCGGTTGAGCATCCATGCGGGCATGTTCTTGGCGGGAGTGTCGCCTCGGAGCGAAGCGTCGTAGATCTGGTTGCCCCATACCCCCTGGAAGTATGCGGTGAGCTGGAAGCCCTTCCAGCCGAGGCCGAGGTTNAAGCCATATGTCCAGTCGGGNAGACCCTTGCCGATCTTTGTGCGGTCGTCGGCGTTGATGGTGCCGTCGCCGTTCGTGTCTACGAAGATCACGTCGCCCGGCTGAGCGAACCATTGNGTCTGGCCGGANGTGAGGCCATATTTNTCATTGTAGGCATCGGCTTCAGCCTGATTCTGGAAGATGCCGGCTGTCTTGTAGCCGAAGAAGAAGGGGAACACCTCGCCGTTCATCGAGCGTACGATATCGCCTGCCGTGGGGTTGTCTACCTCGCGTCTCCANCCGTCGGAGTTGCCGAGGTTCACGAGNTTNTTCTTCACATAAGAGAGATTACCGCCGAGGTTCACTTCCACCTCGCCGAATGTATGAGCCCAGCGGAGATCCATCTCCACGCCCGTGTTGTCCATCGTGCCGACGTTGCCGATAGGAGCGGTCTCACCCACATATGCAGGGATCATCATATCCATAAGCATGCCTGAGGTGCGCTTCTTATACCAGTCGATTGTAAACTGGAGCGAATTGTTGAGGAATCCGAAGTCAAGACCTATGTCGGTCTGGGTTGATTCCTCCCATTTCAGGTCGGGGTTGGGGAGTCCGGAGGCCTTGGTGCCGTAGGTCTGGCTTGNNCCCTCGGGGCCGAAATAGTAGTTGTTGTTGCCGTTGGTGAGCACGGTGTATCGGAAGTCGCCGATCGACTCGTTGCCGTTCTTACCCCAGGAGAAGCGCACCTTGGTGTTGCTCCACCAGTCGGGGCGTGTCTCGAGGAATGATTCGTTGGTGGGGTTCCATCCTAAAGAGAAGGAGGGGAAGGTNGCCCANTTGTTGTTGGCGCCGAAGCGTGATGAACCGTCGCGGCGCACTGTTGCCTGCACCATGTAGCGGCCATCGTAGTCATAAGATACACGTCCGAAGTAGGAGAGCAGTTTGGGCCATGCCGAGTTGGGGCCTGCATTACCTGTACGGTTGCCGCCGTCAGCCTCGCCGGGAGCGCCCTGAGCCACTGTCACCCAAGGTTTGGTGAAGTCGTAGAGCTTGTTGGCGCTTGCGTTGATCCACCATCCGGTGCTCTCTTTGGCCGACTGGCCGAGCACTACATTCACATGGTGGTCGCCGAAGGTCTTGTCGTAGAGGATAAGGTTCTCAAGCTGCCATGTCCATCCACGGTTCATTGAAGATGATGCCGANGCGTGGAGAGCATCCTGATTGCTGAGGTTGCTGGCATATCTCGGCTCTGAATGGCTGTCGGAACCCCAGAAAGCGAGGTCGCCGCCGAAACTTATGCGGTAGGAGAATCCGTCCCAGATCTGCAGCTCGCCGATGAAGTTGGTCACTATCTTGTGGCTCCAGTTCTTAGCCGAGGGGAACGACCACTCATAGAAGGGATTGACAAGCTCCTGATATGTTCCGAAGGCCTCGGGCACAGTGTAAAGATTGCCGTTGGCATCGTAGCGGGGCACATATTTGTTGTTGCCGGCATAGTAGGCAAGNTGCTGCTCATATTCGGGAGAGCCGGGAGCGAGAGTGGGGGTCAGCATCGGCGACATACTGAGGGCGTTGGTGATGGGGGCGCCGTAGTAGGCACCGCCTCCGCCGAAGCCTTTGGAGTGGATGCGGGCATATGAGATGTTGGTGGTGAGCACAAGCTTGTTGAGATAGTTGCGCTTGGCTGATTCGTCAAACAATGTGTAGATATTGTTGGCGCGGAGTGTGAGACGGTTGTAGTTCGACTGATCGTAGTTGCCGCCTACGATACCATCCTGAGAGTAGTAGCCGAAAGAGAGGAAGTAGTTTACCTTCTCGCTGGCTCCCGACACCGACACCTGATGATTCATCATCGGGGCGTTGTCGTTGAAGATGGCTGCCTGCCAGTCATATCCATTGCCATAGCTGTAGGGGTCGGCATAAGGGGCCTTGCCGCCTGTGTTGAGATATGCCTCGTTCTTGAGGATGGCATATTGTGTGGCGTTGAGGAGGTCGATCGATTTCAGTTTCGACTGCCAGCCGTAGGTGAAGTCGTAGGTCACCTTGGCGCGTCCCTGCACACCGGCCTTGGTGGTGACGAGCACAACGCCGTTGGCGGCACGTGCACCGTACACCGCACCTGAGGCGGCATCCTTGAGCACCTCGATACTCTTGATNTCCGAGGGGTTGAGATAGTCGATACCACCCTCGATAGGCATGCCGTCGACGATGTAGAGGGGGTTGGAGTTGTTGATTGTGCCCACACCGCGCACACGAATCTGTGCGCCTGTGCCCGGAGCGCCGCTGGCGGATGTGGCGGTGACGCCGGCTGTCACACCCTTGAGGGCGTTCTGCACGTTGGTGGGTGCTGTCTGCGAGAGTGTCTCCTCGCCGATGCTCGAGATGGCGGCTGTCACCACGCTCTTCTTCTGTNNGCCGTAGCCNACTACCACCACGTCGTCGAGAATCTGGGAGTCCTCTATGAGACGGATCACGACATCCGACATTCTGCCGGTCACCTTAAGCTCCTGGGGAGTGTAGCCTATATAGGTGAAATATAGGGTAGATCCTACCGGGGCATTGATTACAAACGCGCCGTCGACATCGGTGGCTGTGCCGGAGGCAGAGCCCTTCACCATTACAGTGGCCCCGATGAGCGGCTCTCCGTCGAGTGAGGAAATCACCTGNCCGGAGACTTTGACATCCTGAGCGTAGGCGCCGAGGCAAGTCAAGATCGCGATTAGAAATAAAGTTAACTTCTTCATCTGGAAATTGATTGGTTAGTGAATGTATTTTGGGTTATTTTTTCTTCTGGAATATGCGCACATAGTCAACCTTCATGGTGACCGGGAGAGCGCTTTCATCCACCCCCTTGTAGCCACCCCAGTCGCCACCCCATGCGAGGTTGAGGATAGGGTAGAAGGCATAATGGAATGGCCAGCTGTCGTGGTCGGAGCCCATCTGCGCCTTTGTGACCTGAAGCTGCACCTTTCCATCCACATAGGTGGTGATGGCATCTTCGGTCCATTCGAGGGCATATGTGTGGAATTCACCCTCCGCTCCGGAGCAGAGCATCTCGTGGGTCTTCTGTGTGTTTTTGGTATGATTGTAGTTTTCGGTGTGGAGCGACGATGAAACCTTGTCGCGGTCAACACCTACCTCCTCCATGATGTCGATCTCTCCGCACTTCGGCCAGGGATTGGAGTTCCAGTCCACATTGCAGGGCATCATCCAGAAAGCGGGCCATGTCCCTTTGCCTGAGGGGAGCATCATGCGGGCCTCGAAATATCCGTAGAGCCATCCTGTGCCGGGCTTTGCGTTTATACGGCCGGAGTAGATCTTGCCGTCGGAAGCCTTGAAGCAGTTGATGTTGAGCACTCCATCCTTCACCTCTGTGGTGGCTTTTCCGTCTATCAGGCTTGAGGTGTAGGTCTGGAGCTCGTTGTTCACGTATCCGGCCCTCCAGTTCTCATGCACCCAGTCGGATCCGGGGCGACCATCCTGATTGAACTCGTCGCTCCATACCAGAGTGTATCCCTCGGGGGTATTGATCACGTCGCTCAGCTGNGTCACCTTAATCTCCGACTTCTCGGAGCCACATTCAAGCACGATGGCGGCCGCACGGTCAGACGATGTGTCGTTGGCTGAGGCCTTCACCTCTACTGTGGTGTCACCCTTCCCCCCTTTTGCGGGAGAGATGGTGAGCCATTCGGCATCGGAAGATAGTGTCCAGTCGGCGTTGGAGGTCACTGTGAAGGATGATGTTGATTCCTGTCCCACCATGGTGATGGTCTTCACTGAAGGTGTGGCCTTGGTGACGTAGCCCTGCGTGAGCGCCACGCTCTTCACGGTCTTCCCTCCCGAAATTATATTGATTGTCGCGTTGCGTTCATCCATTCCGCTGTTGGCGGTCAGAGTGAGCTGCACGGTGGTCTCGGTGTTCTTGAGTCCGCCGCTGGGGCGCACGGTCACCCAGTCGGCATCAGCGCGGATCGCCCAGTCGGCATCCGCCTTCACGGAGAGTTGATGCACACCCGCTTCCGGTCCGGCGTTAATGGCCTCGGGTGTTGTGGCCACAGTCACTGTCTGCACTGCAGGAGCGGGATCATCTTTGGAGTCGCTGCCGCAGGCTCCCACAGGGAGGGCGGCTGCCAAGGAAAGAATCCAGGTAATGAGTTTCGTATTCATATCAGTTGGTTTTTGTTGTCTTGAATTGTATTGTTATCGGAGGTAGGGGAGAACGTCGGCTGATTGAAGGTGTTAGACTTGAAGGTGCTTTACACGTCCATGGTTTCGATCTCTCTTTATCTCGGTTTTAAGTCTGTTTTAAGAGTTGACGGTTACAAAATTAATGATTCATTCCATACTATAGAAGAGTGAGAGCATAATGGTAAAATACGGCAATATTAAATTGCTGTATTTTAAATATTTGATAAATGTTATCAGTAAATGTGAGTGCTATTTTATTCCTCTTCCTGAAGGGAGGTGCGGTTGTTGTAGACGGTGCGGATCGACACATTCAGCATCTCCGCGATCTCGGCGCTCTTCGAGATTCCGAGGCGCCGCAGGGCATAGATGCGCAGCTTGGTGTTGAGAGTCTTTGTCTTCGCTATCGACTCAGGCGCCACCCTTGCATCCTCTCCGACGCTCTTGTTGTAGTCGTCGATAAAGTCGGGATATATGGAGAGCACGGTCTTGTCGAAACTCTCGTAGAAACCCTGATACTGCTCCTTGATGAGTTCGGGGTCGTTGATGAGCACACCGAGGTCGTCGATCTGCTTCTCCTTATATTTTCGGAGCAACTTCTTGCGGTAGCCCTCAAGGGCATTTATATACTGTACGGTGAGTTTGAAAGCATAAGCGAGAAGACTTAGTTTCTGCTGGTTGGCCACATTCAGCTCGTCATTGGCCCTCTCCAGTCCGGATATGGCCTCGTCGCGCTGCCGGAGTGAGTTGTCGCGCTCCCTCACCATCCCGTGCAGTTCTCCGTTGGCCTCTTTCAGGAGGTTGCGCATCTTTCTGAGCTTGCGCACCTCGATGAAGATGAATACGATGCTGGCTATGAGTATGAGGGAGAGGATGCCGAGCGCCACTACATATCTCGACAGCCGCCGGTCGCGCTTCTCCAGCTCCTCACGGTAGGCGTCGCGCACAGTGGGGAGAATCTCGGAGAGGCTCACCATGCGGTAGCGGTTGTGGTAGCGGTTTGCCTGTTCAGTGGTGTAGATGAGGTAGTTGTAGGCGCGGTTGATATCCCCTTTCTCGAAGAGATAGGTGGCGAGCTCCTGGATGGCCGCAATCTCGCGGTTTACGATTAGAGCGTCGTTGATAGCGGCTTTAGTCTTGTATCTCACCATAGCTTTATCGTCGCCGAGAGCCTCGTATACCCTTGAGAGCCAGTAGGCGTCGATGGCGTTGTCGCGAGAGGCTACATTGCTCTCGTCTACTTTCCTTTTCAAGGCCGACACGTCGATATCCGCCGGGTCGGACTTCCCTCCGTCGATTGCCGCAGCGATAGGCACCCACAGCAATCCGTGCCCCTCCGGGAGTTCAATCTGCTGTATGGAGTCGCGGTATTGGCTTGCAGTCACGAAATTTCTCCTCGCAAGCTCCTTGTTGGGAAGAAGATATACCCCCCTCATGGAGTATACATAGGAGAGTGTGCTGTAGAGATTTGCTTTCATCTCGGGGGTGAGGCGTGAGGAGTCGATCCCTACGAGACGCGACATGGCAGTGTCGTGCAGACCCTGCACTGTATATATGAAGGCCTCATTGAGGCGCCAGCGAGTGAGCTCGTCATAATTGTCGGGCATCACCTTGGAGGCGAGGCGCTCGCTTTCTATGGCATAGAATAGGGCGGAGTCGGAATCAAACACTATATATTCATCATAAAGCTGTTTCGAGAGTCCCAGACGTTCCCTTGTATCCTTAGCCTTGGCATAAGTGTGCCGGAGTCCGGAGAGGCGNATCTCCTTCTCCCTCACCAGTTCGTCCTGGTGAGATATTATCGAGTCGAGCTTCTGGAGGAGCATGGCGTTATCCTCCTCTGTCGCTTCAGATGCGCGAGAGGATGAACAGCCNGCTGCGACCACTATGGAAAGCATGACCGCGATAAGGGTGACAATATGTAAGAGCTTATTCAATTTCATGATTTTGTAGTAACAGTGCAAATATAGTTATTTTATGATGATTACGGAAATCGGGTATAGTATTTAACAATTGTTAATTTGAGATTCATCCCCTCCCCATTTTCCTCAACGCTCCGGNAGAGGGAAATCGGGGGGAGGCATTTTACAATTTATATTGCATCAGTGATATTTTTTAATTAACTTTGCGAAAACGTAGGTGGGCCTACGCCCGCCTACCCCAAACATCCACATTTATTTACATTGGCCCATGGAAGTTGATTACGAATCCNTCATAAGGGAGAGAGCCGAACACGTCTTCGAAGTGATGAAGCCACGCACTGCCGACCAGGATCTTTTACGTCTGCGCGACGCGTTTGAACTGGCTCGGGAGGCTCACGCGCCTCAGGTGCGCAAGACCGGTGAACCATATATACTCCACCCCATAGCGGTGGCCAATATCGCAGCCGAGGAGCTGCATATGGATGTAAATTCCGTGATAGCCGCTTTCCTGCACGATGTGGTGGAAGACACACCTCACCCTATCGGAGAGATCAAGGCCCGTTTCGGCGACGATGTGGCTATGCTTGTGGATGTGCTCACTAAAAAGGAGAAGAAGAACTACGACCTCAGCAAGCAGGTGGATAATTTCCGGCAGATTCTCGACTCGATGCAGCACGACATACGGCCGATCATGATCAAGCTCTCCGACCGTCTCCACAATATGCGCACTCTCTCCTCCATGCGCCCCGACAAGCAGATGAAGATAGCGGGGGAGACCGACTATTTCTATGCCCCCCTCGCCAACCGCCTCGGCCTCTATCATGTGAAGACTGAGCTTGAGAACCTCAGCCTGAAATTCCGCTGCCCGCATGAGTATGACGAGATCAGCTCCCTCATAGAGAAAGACAGGCGCCAGCAGCGGGAGCGACTCGAAAATTTCCGACGCCAGCTCGAGGCCACTCTCGCCTCTGCCGGAATATCGGCGCAGGTGAGCGTGAGCTACCGCCAGCCCTACAGCGTGTGGAGAAAGATGAAGAAATATGGCGACGACTTCAACCATCTGAAATACCGCCACTTCACCGACATAATATTCCATACCCCTAAAGGGGAGGATGAGAAGGCCCTCGCCCTGAAGATTTATTCCAGCCTCACCGACCGCTTCCGCGAGAAGCCGGGGGGGATATCCAACTATATCGACTCCCCGAAGGAGAACGGCTACCAGAGCTTCCATGTGAAGCTTCTTGCCGATTTCGGACGCTGGCAGGAGGTGCATATCAGCAGCGAGCGGATGGCCCGCAACTCTCAGCTCGGGTATCTCGCCGACAATGCCCAGGATATGATAGGGCGCTGGCTTGAGAAGTTCAGGCGGATTCTGCGCGATATAGGAAGCCACGATGTGGGGATCGACTTCATGGAGAAGGTGACCGATTCATTCTACAACGACGACCTCATGGTCTTCACTCCCGAAGGGAAGGGGGTGATAATGCCTCAGAAATCGTCGATACTCGATTTCGCCTATGAGATATCGGAGAAGCTGGGACGCCATGCCAAATATGCCCGCGTCAACGGTTTCCTCACCTCGATCTACGCCCCCCTGCGACGGGGCGACGTGGTGCAGGTGTGCGACGACCCCCACACTTTCCCCGTGGCGGAGAATCTCGACCATGTGGTGACCTACAAGGCTAAGAACGCCATCAGGGAGTATCTCGACTCCCTCCCGGTGCCNCGCTACCGCCGCTGCCCCCACTGTCTCCCCATCCCCGGGGAGGAGGTGATAGGATTCAGGGAGCAGGATGGACGTATCACGGTGCACAAGCGCGACTGCCGGGTGGTGATACGCCTCGCCTCGCAGTTCGGCGACGATATCAAGAGCGTGTCGTTTGAGCCCGACGGCACACTATATCCCGTCACGGTGGTAATAAGGGCGGTAGACCGCTACCATCTTTTCCTTGATATCGTAGACTGCATATCCAATCATCTCAATCTGAATATCGATTCCTACAACTCCACCACGGAGGATTATCTTGTGACCATACGTATAGCCTTCGGCATCCATTCCTATGAGGAGNTGCAGAGCATCATGAGTCATATCTCCGGCATAAAGGGGGTCGACGAGGTGAGGGTGAGCGAGGCCGGATAAAGGGCTGACAGCACAGCCGTAAAAGGGGACGGAATCTTTTTTGGTGGCTCCGGACCACTTCTTGAGCCAAAGATTACCTTATTGTCAATTAAATTGATTAATTTTGCAGTCGGTGGGCCGAAAAGGGCACACCTTATCCACAATTCTTTGTCACTAACCTTTGTAGAAATATGCAGAGATTTATAAAATCATTGGTGTTGACGCTCCTGCTGCTCTTCTTCGGAATCCCGGAGATGACGGGAGGGTCAAATCAGGCCATAGCCGACAGCCTCATGAACCAGCTGAAATTCCAGAAATCGGCCGACGACAGCCTGAAGATGCTTTACAATATTTTCGATGCCACCGACTATCAGAAGAAGGTGAAGCCGGGCATGATGGTGCTCGATCTTGCGCGCCGCAGCGACAATCAGCTCGCGCTGATGGATTTCATCCCGCAGGTCACCTCGCTCGTGTCGAAAGACTCGGCCGCGATGAAGACCATGCTCGAATACACCGACTATCTCAAGGATGAGGAGACCCGGAAGACAATCCGCCTCTTCGTGCTTGTGAAGAAGGCTGCCGAGGAGGCAAACTATATCCCGGAGGATAAGCAGAGGGAGGTGCTCCTCAAATATGCCCGTGAGGATATGACCGCGAAGGGTGACATGTATGAGGATATCCTCGACCTCTACAGGATGGTGATCTTCCTCGGAAACTACGACAAGGGGAATCTCTATCTGGAATACCTCACCCGTCTTGAGAAGATGCTCGACGAGGTGGCGCCGGAATTCGGATATATCCACAACCTCTACTACACCACGGCCGCCAACTGCCACACCCGCAACGACAACCCGGCGAAGGCGATCGAGGTAGACAAGAAGCTTCTTGAGACCATCGCTCTCCTCGAGAAGCGATACAAGGACATGGGACGCATCTACCGCGACTACACCCGCTACTATTATATCTGCTATCGCCGTATGCTCGGCAACTATAAGGCGCTCACCATGGATGAGATAAAGGATATCTATGCCAAGTGTGCCCTTCTCGCAGCCAACAACAGCGAGATCGCCGCCGATTTCTATGGCGAGGGACGCCCCACGATCTACCGGCTTATGGCACAGGGCGACTATAAGGGAGNGGTGCCGAAAATCAAGAAAGCGCTCCCGCTGGTGAGAGACAACTATACCCGCCGGCGCCTGCTGAGCATGCTTGTGGCGGCTGCCGACTCCATCAACGACAACGCCACCCTGCTCACTGCCCTCAGGGATTACAACCGACTGCTTATGACGACTATCGAGGAGCAGTCGGTGTCGGCCTATGAGGAGCTTCAGATACGCTACGACCTCAATCAGCTCAAGGCCGACAAGCAGGAGCTCGAGATGGAGAAGAAGGAGGTGGAGGTGGCCACAGGGCAGCGCGTCATCACGGTGGCTCTCTCGGCTCTGCTCATCTTCGCCGTGCTCCTGATGTTCCTTTTCCGCTCGAATTTCAAGCTCAAGCAGAGGGTGAAGGAGATGAAGAGTCAGAATATCAACCTGCATAAATATATCGAGGAGAGCTTAGACGAGGCCTCCAACCTCCCCGGCACTCTCGATGTGCGGCAGGATAATAAAAAATAAATACACCGCTGAATGGCATCCATTCAGCGGTGTATTTATTTTTTATTGCCCTGCTGTCAGTCGCGCTTGTCGCGCTTGCGCCAGTAGGCCGACATCTCCTCGAGGGTCTTCCCTTTGGTCTCGGGCACGAGGCTGAACACGAACCATGCCGCCAGAATACAGATCACTCCGTAGAGGGCGTAGACAAATACATGGCCGAAGCTCTCACCCATGTCGCCGGCACGCATGTTGTACATCGGCACAAAGGTAGACGATACGATGAAATTGAAGATCCACTGAAACGCGACGGCGATTGCCACTGCCGCGCTGCGTATGGTGTTGGGGAAAATCTCCGATATGAGCACCCAGCAGATAGGGCCCCATGAGAACATGAACGAGGCGGAGTAGACCATGATGGAGATCACCGGAAAGAGGGGATGGAGCTCCACGATGTTGGAGAGGGCCACTCCGAACGCTCCGATAGCCATGCCGAATGAACCCCAGATGAGAAGAGGCTTGCGCCCCCATTTCTCTACTGTGAACACAGCCACGAGTGTGAAGAGGATGTTGACGATTCCCATGATTACTGTCTGCACCATCGGATTCCCCATCCCCATGGAGTCGAATATGCGCGGAGCGTAATAGAGCACCGCGTTGATCCCCACAGCCTGCTGGAACACAGAGAGCATCACGCCTACGAATATCACCATAACACCGAAGGAGAAGAGCCGCTCGCTCTTCACCGACACAGTGTTCTTGATGTCGTGGAGTATCTCGGCCGCCTTGCTGCCGTTGATGTGGGTGAGCACCTCCAGAGCCCTCTTGTCTTTCCCGATGAGGGCGAGATAGCGGGGTGATTCAGGCACAAAGCAGACAAGGATGGTGAAGGCAAGGGCCACGAAGCCCTCCGAGCCGAACATATAGCGCCAGCCGGTCTGGATGGTCCAGGGGTCAGATGAGGGATGCACTGCGTAGAGAGTCTCCCCGACGCGCTCGATGATGGGATTGGTGTGTTCCCCAAGGATGAGGAAGTTGACGAAATAGACCACGAGCTGGCCGAAGATGATGGCAAACTGATTCCACGACACGAGCGTGCCTCTGATGTCGGATGGTGCCACCTCGGCGATATACATCGGGCAGATGGCCGAAGCGAGACCTACACCGACTCCCCCGATCACACGGTAGACATTGAAGGCCACGAGCAGGGAGAGGGAGGGCTCTCCATAATTGAAGAAGAAGAATTCCGGATAATAGGAGCCCAAGGCCGAGAGGAAGAAGAGTATGCCCGCTATGAAGAGGGCTCTCTTGCGTCCGAAGCTTGAGGCAATCCAGCCCGAGAGGGCCGAGCCTATGATGCATCCTATGAGGGCGCTTGATGATGTGATGCCGTGGATCACGTCGGTATAGACGAAATCTTTTGCACCGAGGAAGAATGCCTGGAGCCCCTTCTCGGCTCCTGAAATCACCGCTGTGTCGTAGCCGAAGAGAAGGCCTCCGATCACAGCCACACACACTATACCATAGAGGTATAGTGTGCTGCCGTTTTCCTGTTTATTCATGATGAGGTATTGATTCTATGCCGGCGCGGGGCTTGTCAGGCATACATGTTGACAATAGCCTCGTAGAGCTCTTGCTTGCCGGAGGTCTGTGCCGGTTCGCCGATGCGCTTGCCGATCTCCGCGAGCTGCTCGAGAGAGAGCTTACCCTCCTCGAATTCCTTACCCTCACCCGCGTCGAACGATGCGTAGCGGTCGGCGAGCATCTTCTTGTAGGGTGATTTCTCAAGCACATTGGCCGCACATTCGAGAGCACGTGCCATTGCGTCCATGCCGGCGATATGGGCGATGAAGATATCCTCGAGGTCGGTGGAGTTGCGGCGTGTCTTGGCGTCGAAATTCGTGCCGCCGTTGCCGAGACCGCCGTTGCGGATAATCTGCATCATGGCCTGGGTGAGCTCATAGTTGTCGATGGGGAACTGGTCGGTGTCCCAGCCGTTCTGATAGTCGCCGCGGTTGGCGTCGATGCTTCCGAGCATACCGTTGTCTACGGCCACTGCGAGCTCATGCTCGAAGGTGTGGCCGGCGAGAGTGGCGTGGTTCACCTCGATGTTCACCTTGAAGTCTTTGTCGAGGCCGTGGGCCTTGAGGAAGCCGATCACAGTCTCGGTGTCGACGTCATACTGATGCTTGGAGGGCTCCATAGGCTTCGGCTCGATGAGGAATGTGCCGGTGAATCCCTTGCTGCGGCCGTAGTCGCGGGCCATTCTGAGCATTGTGGCGAGATGCTCCTTCTCACGCTTCTGGTCGGTGTTGAGCAGGCTCATATAGCCCTCACGTCCACCCCAGAACACATAGTTCTGGCCGCCGAGCTCGATTGTGGCGTCGATGGCGTTCTTGATCTGGACTGCCGCACGGGCCACAACGTCGAAGTCGGGGTTGGTGGCAGCGCCGTTCATGTAGCGTGCGTTGCTGAATACGTTGGCTGTACCCCAGAGGTTCTTGATGTTGGTGCCCTGCATCTTCTCCTTGATGTAGGCCACTACAGCCTTGAGGTTAGCCTCATACTCCTCTACACTCGAGCCCTCGTCTACGAGGTCAACGTCGTGGAAG
>JAAVDU010000010.1 GCA_014801605.1 Bacteroides sp. | reverse complement strand
TTAGCTGCGACTGTCTTCTTTGCCATACTTTAATTTTATTTAGTAGCTTTCTTCTTGTTAGCGACTGTTTTCTTACGTCCCTTGCGGGTACGTGCGTTGTTCTTTGTGCTCTGGCCACGAACCGGAAGACCGATACGATGGCGTACGCCGCGGTAGCAGCCTATATCCATCAGACGCTTGATGTTGAGCTGGATCTCCGAACGGAGGTCACCCTCTACCTTNTATTCTGTCTGGATCACTTCGCGGACAGCTGCTGCCTGATCATCTGTCCAATCCTGAACCTTGATATCCTTGTCAACACCGGCCTTAGAAAGGATGGTGTTGGCGGCGCTACGGCCGATGCCGTAGATATATGTCAAGGCAATTTCTCCTCTTTTGTTCTGCGGCAAATCTACGCCGACAATTCTTACTGCCATATGTTGTTGTTAGAAAATTTTTGCAAAGATACAAAATTTATCCTTGACGCTGTTTAAATTTGGGGTTCTTCTTGTTGATTACGTATAATCTTCCTTTACGACGCACGATCTTGCTGTCGGCGGTGCGTTTCTTTACGGATGCTCTTACTTTCATTATGGTGTTCTTTTTTTATTTGTATCGGAAAGCGATACGCCCCTTGCTAAGGTCGTAAGGACTCATCTCTACCCTCACCTTGTCGCCGGGAAGTATCTTGATATAGTGCATTCTCATCTTGCCGGATATATGGGCCGTGATTTCATGTCCGTTCTCCAGCTCTACCTTGAACATCGCGTTGCTCAAAGCTTCGAGAATCACTCCGTCTTGTTCGATTGCAGCTTGTTTAGCCATAAGTGTGTTGTGTCGGTTATTTGATTTCTTCAATTCATTCCGCCGTCTGCGTCTTCTCTCCAAGACCTCGCGCCNCGAGAGCCTCTTCGATATACTTGAACGTCGTAAGGATCTCCGGCTCTTCCGGCNGGATCACTATCGTGTGCTCATAATGNGCCGACGGCTTACGGTCGCGTGTGCGGCATTCCCAGCCGTTCTGCTCTATGACCGTGTTTTTACTTCCGAGATTGATCATCGGTTCGATCGCGATACACATTCCGGGACGNAGCACCGGACCGATACCCCTGCGTCCGAAGTTGGGCACCTCGGGGTCTTCGTGCATGCTCTTCCCTATTCCGTGTCCGCACATCTCTCTGACTACACTATAGCCGTTGCGCTCGCAGTAGGTCTGCACGGCATTCGAAATGTCGCCGATNCTCTTCCCTGCCTTCGCAGCNGCTATACCTTTGTATAGCGATTCCTTGGTCACCTTCAGAAGGCGTGCCACTTTCTCATCGATATCTCCAACGGCGAAAGTATAGCAGCTGTCGCCATTGTATCCGTTGAGCTCGGCCACACAGTCGGTGCCTACAATGTCACCCTCTCTNAGTTCGTAACCTGAAGGGAAACCGTGTACCACTGTCTCGTTAACCTCTATACAGAGTGTGCCCGGAAATCCGTGATAACCGAGGCAAGCGGGTTTACCCCCGTTATCGAGGATAAACTCTCTTGCTATGTTATCGAGCTTCCGTGTCGTGACCCCCGGAGCTACCCATTTGGCTACCTCGCCCAATGTNCGGCTCACGAGATCACAGGCGGAACGCATGAGTTCAATCTCTTCAGCTGTCTTGATATAAATCATATTCCTTTTGAACCTGACTTATGTTAAAAAGCTCCTTGACCTGTAGTGCGTCCCTTGATGCGGCCATCTTTCATAAGGCCGTCATAATGACGCATGAGCAGGTGACCCTCTACAATTCTCAACGTGTCGAGTATGACACCCACCATAATCAGAAGTGAAGTACCTCCGAAGAAGGCGGCAAACTGACGGTTGAGGCCGCATACATGTGCGATTGCCGGAAGAATGGCCACAATGCCGAGGAAGATTGATCCGGGCAATGTGATGCGCGACATGATTGAATCGAGATAATCAATGGTCGGTTTGCCGGGCTTGATGCCNGGTATGAAACCATTGTTACGTTTCATGTCTTCTGCCATCTGGGCGGGACGCACCGTGATAGCTGTGTAGAAGTAGGTGAAAGCCACAATCAGTATGAAGTACACCAGGTTGTACCAGAAACCATAGAGATCTGTAAGAGGTCCGAAGAATCCGGTACTCTTAGTTGAGAAGCCGGCGAGTGTCACAGGAATAAACATNATTGCCTGTGCGAAAATGATCGGCATTACACCGGCGGCATTCACTTTCAGAGGGATGTACTGGCGGGCTCCGCCATACTGTTTGTTGCCCTGAATACGCTTAGCATACTGTACAGGCACCTTTCTTGTACCCTGTACGAGGAGCACAGCTCCGGCAATAACAGCCACCAGGATGATGAGCTCCACAAGGAAAATCACCAGACCACCGCCGGCCGAGTTCATGAGTCGGCCTGTGAATTCCTGGATGATCGCCTCNGGGAAACGGGCCATNATACCGATGAGGATGATGAAGGAGATACCGTTGCCGACACCCTTCTGGTCGATCCTCTCACCGAGCCACATGATGAACATGGAGCCGGCTGCAAGTACGATAGTCATGAAGATAATGGTCCAGACACCCATCTCTACATATCCACCGGCCGCACGCACCTGATACTGAAGATTCATCAGATAGGCAGGTCCCTGGAGCACCAGAATGAAGACAGTGAGATAACGCGTGTATTGATTGAGCTTCATACGACCGCTTTCACCCTCACGCTGCATCTTCTGGAAGGCGGGAAGCACCATTCCCAGAAGCTGGATGACAATCGATGCCGTGATATAAGGCATGATGCCGAGCGCGAAAATCGAGGCCTGGGAGAATGCGCCNCCCGAGAACATATCGAGAAGCTGCATAAGGCCGTCGGAGGTGAAATTCTTCAATGCCATGAGTGAGTCGGGATTGATGCCCGGCAACACTACATAGCATCCGAAGCGGTAAATCACCACAAGAAGGAGGGTTATTCCTATCCTTCTGCGGAGATCTTCAACACTCCAGATATTCTTGATTGTCTGTGTAAATCCCATTTTAATCAGCTTTTGCTAACGGTTCCACCTGCGGCAGTGATAGCCTCCTCGGCTTTCTTGGAGAAAGCGTCGGCCTGGACTTCGATTGCACGTGTGACAGCACCGTTGCCAAGTATCTTGACAAGNACGTTCTTCGGAACGAGACCTGCTGCACGGAGATCGGAAACCGTAATCTTTGTGAGGTTCTGGGCTGCTGCCAGAGCTTCGATAGCGTCGAGGTTGATGGCTTTATATTCAACCCTGTTGATATTCTTGAAGCCGAATTTCGGCACACGACGCTGNAGAGGCATCTGACCACCTTCGAATCCCACCTTGTGGCTGTAACCGGAGCGAGACTTCGCACCCTTATGACCACGTGTTGATGTGCNGCCGTAGCCGGATCCCGGGCCACGACCGATTCTCTTATTTTTCTTGTTGCTGCCGGGGGCAGGTTTAAGATTATGAAGTTCCATGAATTGCTAACCTAATTAGATGTTTGTGACTTCTACAAGATGCTGAACAGCCTTTACCATGCCGCGGATGGAGGGGCAATCCTCCTTAACTACGGTGTGGTTCATCTTCTTGAGTCCGAGAGCATCGAGTGTACGCTTCTGCACTGCCGGGCAATTGATGCGGCTTTTGATTTGCTTGATTGCTATCTGTGACATTTCTCTTCTTATTTGCCGTTAAANACTTTCTCGACTGCGACACCGCGGTTCTGTGCCACCTGGGCCGGGCTGCGGAGCTCNTCAAGAGCGGCTATGGTAGCCTTCACAAGNTTGTGAGGGTTGGAGGAGCCTTTGCTCTTGGCAAGGATGTCGGTGATGCCTACACTCTCAAGCACGGCACGCATAGCGCCACCGGCCTTTACACCTGTACCCTCGGATGCGGGTTTCAGGAATACGCGTGAACCGCCGAACTTGGCGCTCTGCTCGTGAGGAATTGTCCCCTTGTGTACAGGCACCTTGATAAGGTTCTTCTTTGCNGTCTCNACNGCNTTGGCGATAGCNGCNGTNACCTCATTGGCNTTACCGAGNCCCCAGCCGATNANTCCGTCTTCATTNCCNACNACNACNATNGCNGCAAAGCTGAAAGCACGACCACCCTTTGTCACCTTGGTGACACGGTTGATGGCCACGAGACGGTCTTTCAATTCCAAATCATTAGTAGATTTAACTCTATTATTTCTTTTAGCCATGATTTTCGCTTAAAATTTAAGACCGGCCTCGCGGGCTGCGTCGGCCAATGATTTTACTCTGCCGTGGAAGAGATAGCCGTTACGGTCGAATACGACAGTAGTGATGCCGCTCTCCAGAGCTTTCTTTGCAATTGCGGCGCCTACACGGGCTGCCACTTCAGTCTTAGTGCCCCCTTCAAGCCCTTTCGACGATGCNGCTGCCAGAGTCTTCCCCTGCAGGTCGTCGATAAGCTGAACATAGATTCCCTTGTTGCTGCGGAACACGCTCATACGGGGACGCTGGGCTGTACCGGAGATCTTGCCACGGATACGGGTCTTGATCTTGTTTCTTCTTGCTATCTTGGATACCATTGTCTTCCTGTTTTAATTATTTAGCGTTAGCAGACTTACCGCTCTTACGACGGATAATCTCACCAACAAACTTGATACCTTTGCCCTTATACGGCTCAGGCTTGCGGAGCGAGCGGATCTTGGCACATACCTGGCCGAGAAGCTGCTTGTCGGCGCTCTCCAGAATGATGAGNGGATTCTTGTTACGCTCGGTCTTAGCCTCGACCTTAATCTCCTTGGGAAGCTTGATATAGATAGCGTGAGAGAAGCCCAACGAAAGTTCCAATACGTTGTTGTTGGCTGAGGCGCGATAACCTACGCCCACAAGTTCCATCTCCTTTTTGTAGCCTTCGGATACACCTACCACCATGTTGTGGATGAGGGCACGGTAGAGGCCGTGCATTGCGCGGTTCTGACGCTCGTCGTCCGGACGCTTCACCTCAAGATGGTTACCCTCCTGCTCTACTGTGATGGCGGGATTGATTTCCTGTGAGAGCTCACCTTTGGGGCCCTTTACAGTGACTACATTGTCTTTTACCTGTACGGTTACGCCGGCAGGTATCTCAATGGGTGCTTTACCTATTCTTGACATTTCGATTACCTCCTTTTATTAATATACGTAACACAATACCTCNCCGCCTATCTTGCGGTCTTTTGCCTCTTTGTTGGTCATCACNCCNTAGCTCGTGCTGAGGATGGCGATACCAAGTCCGTTGAGCACACGNGGCATATCCTTATAGCCCGTATACTGACGAAGACCCGGACGTGACACACGGTGGAGGTTCTTGATGGCGCTCACCTTGTCGACCGGATCATACTTGAGGGCAATCTTTATTGTGCCCGAAGGAGTGGGACCCTCAACAAACTTGTAGTTGAGGATGTAGCCCTGTTCGAAAAGGATTTTGGTGATCTCCTTTTTCATCTTTGAAGAGGGAATCTCCACCACACGGTGTCCCGCATGAATGGCGTTTCTCAATCTCGTCAAATAATCTGCGATTGGATCAGTCATTGTTTTGATTGTTAAATTGATTCAGATTTTCCGAACAATATTTAATTTTCACTTCTTTCTCATCTCTTCAGAGCCTAAGGCTCTAAATATCATAATGATTGGAAGCCCTTCCGACAAGGCATTGCCCTNTCGGAAGCGCCACCAATTAATATAACGTAAACTGTGTGCAGTTTATTGTCACCAGCTTGCTTTCTTTACTCCCGGAATGAGTCCGGCTGACGCCATCTCACGGAATTGGATACGGGAAATTCCGAACTGACGCATAAACCCTTTCGGACGGCCGGTGATGACACAACGGTTGTGAAGACGTACTTTGGAGGCGTTCTTCGGAAGCTTCTGCAGCTTNGTAAGTGCCTCGTAGTCAATATTTCCATCGGCATCAGCAAGCGCTGCTTTCTTGAGAGCCGCCTTCTTCTCGGCATACTTCTCCACCATCTTGCGGCGCTTTACCTCACGGGCTTTCATTGATTCCTTTGCCATGTCTGATTATTTTTCGTGTTTGAAGGGAAGTCCGAATTTTTTAAGAAGAGCGAAGCCCTCCTCGTCGGTAGGTGCTGAGGTCACGAATGTGATGTTCATACCCTGAAGTTTCGGAACGTTGTCTATGTTGATCTCAGGGAAGATGATCTGCTCCTGGATACCGAGGGTGTAGTTGCCGCGGCCGTCAAGCTTAGAGTTGATACCCTTGAAGTCGCGGATTCGCGGAAGGGCTACCTTTACCAGACGCTCCAGGAACTCATACATTTTCTCACGACGCAGTGTCACCATCGCGCCGATCGGCATCTTCTTACGGAGCTTGAAGTTCGAGATATCCTTCTTCGACAGTGTCGGAACGGCTTTCTGACCTGTGATGGCTGTAAGCTCGTTGATTGCGGTCTCGATAAGCTTCTTATCCTGAGTGGCGGCGCCCAGACCCTGATTGATCACGATCTTCTCAAGGCGGGGTACCTGCATAGATGATGAATAGTTGAACTCCTTCTTGAGCTCGGGTGCTATTCTTTCCTTATAGTCTTTACCAAGTGTTGTTTCGCTCATTACTTAATCTCCTCTCCTGATTTCTTAGAATAACGTACGAGTTTTCCGGCCTCGTCACGACGACGGCCGATACGGGTAGGCTTTCCGGTCTTCGGATCTATCACATTCAGATTAGAGATGTGAACGGGAGCCTCGATCTTCACAATACCACCCTGAGGATATTTAGCATTGGGCTTCATGCTCTTGGAGACAATGTTGATACCCTCCACGAGTGCACGCTGCTTGCTTACCTGCACTTCGAGCACACGGCCNGTCTTGCCTTTGTCGTCGCCGGCGTTGACATATACCGTGTCNCCCTTCTTTATATGGAATTTTGCCATGTTNCNNNTNAATTTTTAAGNCTTGACATTAAAGCACCTCGGGCGCGAGCGACACNATCTTCATGTTNGTGTTNCGGAGCTCACGNGCGACGGGGCCGAAAATACGGGTGCCACGGATTTCACCGGCGTTGTTAAGCAATACACAGGCGTTGTCGTCGAAGCGGATGTAGCTTCCGTCCGGACGACGGATCTCCTTCTTCGTACGTACGACCACAGCCTTCGAGACTGTACCCTTCTTCACGTCGGAAGAGGGAATGGTGCTCTTTACGGTCACAACGATGATGTCGCCAACCGATGCGTAGCGACGGCCTGTGCCGCCGAGNACATGGATNCAGAGNGCNTCNTTNGCNCCNCTGTTGTCNGCTACNGTAAGACGTGATTCGGTCTGTATCATAATTACTTAACTTTTTCAATGATTTCCACAAGTCTCCATCTCTTTGTCTTGCTCAGAGGACGGGTCTCCATCAGACGNACGGTGTCGCCGATCGAGCACTCGTTGTTCTCATCATGAGCATGATANTTCTTTGTCTTGTTGACAAANTTTCCATAGATCGGGTGCTTCTCTTTCCACTTGATCTCGACCGTGATGGTCTTGTCACACTTGTTGCTCGAAACAACCCCAATTCTTTCTTTTCTCAAATGACGTTTCTCTTCCATTTTTCTTAAATACTTTTTGGGATCAGTTGTTTACTACGGGAGCCTCTGCTACTGCAGCAAGTTCCTTCTGGCGCAACACAGTCTTCATTCGCGCGATCTCACGACGATCTTTTGTGATCTTTGAGGGATCGGCAACGGGAGATATCGCGTGCGCTACTTTCAATTCACGATAAGCCTTCTCTGCGGCCTCAATGGCGGCCTTCAGTTCCTGAATGCTTAATTCCTTGATTTCTTCCTTTTTCATTTCAGTTTTGAATATTCTTGGAGTTTATTTATACCCACGGAAGGTTGCCCCTCCGTGAGTATAACGTAAATTCTTCCGATTTATTAGACGGTCTGGTTAGGATCGTAGTCGCGACGTACCACAAACTTTGTGATGACGGGAAGCTTCTGGGCTGCCAGACGGAGTGCCTCCTTGGCTACCTCGAAGGGTACGCCCTCTACCTCGATCAGGATACGGCCCGGAGTTACAGGCGCAACGAATCCCTCGGGGTTACCTTTACCTTTACCCATACGTACCTCGGCAGGCTTCTTTGTGATGGGCTTGTCGGGGAAGATACGGATCCAGATCTGGCCCTGACGCTGCATGTAACGTGTCACAGCGACACGGGCAGCCTCGATCTGACGGCCGGTGATCCATTTAGACTCAAGTGTCTTGATGCCGAACGAGCCGAAAGCAAGCTGGTTGCCTCTCTGGGCCTCACCTTTCATGCGGCCCTTCTGCGAACGGCGGTATCTGGTCTTCTTAGGTTGTAACATTGTGTCGGTCTAATGTTTTAACGATTGTTGTTTTTCTTGTTGCGGAAACCACCCTTGCGACGCTCGTCGCGAGGACGTCCACCCTGCTCTTTCTGGCCTGCGGTGTAGATGGGAGCGAGCTCTCTCTTACCGTAAACCTCTCCACGGCAGATCCATACCTTGATACCGATGATACCTACCTTGGTGAGAGCCTCAACAAGTGCGTAATCGATATCGGCACGGAGTGTGTGAAGCGGGGTTCTACCCTCTTTGAACATCTCCGAACGAGCCATCTCGGCGCCGTTCAGACGGCCGCTTACCTGAACCTTGATACCCTCGGCACCCATTCTCATTGTAGATGCGATGGCCATCTTTACGGCACGACGGTAAGCTACCTTGTTCTCGATCTGACGTGCGATGTTGGTTGCAACGATCTCAGCATCGAGCTCCGGACGCTTGATCTCGTGAATGTTGATCTGTACGTCTTTGTCGGTGAGCTTCTTGAGCTGGTCCTTCAGATTGTCGACATCCTGACCACCCTTACCGATTACCATACCGGGACGGGCTGTGCAGATTGTCACTGTGACCATCTTGAGCGTGCGCTCGATGATAATTTTTGAAACGCTTGCCTTTGCAAGACGAGAGCGGAGATATTTACGGATCATCGAATCCTCGAGGAGGGTATCGCCGTATTTCTTTCCGCCATACCAGTTGGAGTCCCAACCGCGGATTACACCCAGACGGTTGCTGATCGGATTAACTTTCTGTCCCATCTTTCAATCAAGCTTTTTCGTTATTTTTAGTGTCGACAAACAATGTCACGTGGTTGGAACGCTTGCGGATTCTGTAGCCGCGGCCCTGAGGAGCCGGACGAAGGCGCTTGAGCATAGGTGCGCAGTCTACAAAGACTGTCTTCACATAAAGCTCGCCGGCCTCTGCCTTGCGTTCGTTCTTCTGTTCCCAGTTGGCGATAGCACTGCGGAGCAGCTTCTCTACCTTACGGGCAGCCTCCTTATTGGAGAACTTAAGGATGCCGAGTGCCTTGAATGCCTCCTGGCCACGGATCATATCCACTACCAGACGCATCTTGCGGGGCGACGACGGCACATTATGCAGCTTGGCGAAATACTCGCTTTTACGGGCCTCTTTGATGGCGTCAGCTGCTTGTCTTTTTCTTACACCCATTGTATGTGTGAATTTTTTGCTATATTTTAAGACTGTTATTTAATGCGCGGCTAAGGCTTATTTCTTCTTATTGCCTCCGTGGCCGCGGAATGTGCGTGTCGGCGCGAACTCGCCAAGCTTATGGCCCACCATGTTCTCTGTCACATAGACGGGGATAAACTTGTTGCCGTTGTGCACTGCGAATGTGTGGCCTACGAAATCAGGGGAGATCATCGACGCACGGCTCCAGGTCTTGATGACCGACTTCTTGCCGCTTTCGTCCATGGCTGCGACCTTCTTCTCCAGCTTCACACTGATAAACGGTCCTTTTTTAAGCGAACGACTCATAATTGTCTTCTTTTAATCAAATTTACTTTTTCCTTCTTTCAATGATATACTTCGAAGAGTGCTTCTTCGGCGAGCGAGTCTTCAGGCCCTTAGCGTACAGACCTGTACGTGAACGGGGATGACCACCGGACTGACGGCCCTCGCCACCACCCATCGGGTGATCGACAGGGTTCATTACCACACCACGGTTGTG
>JAAVDU010000009.1 GCA_014801605.1 Bacteroides sp. | reverse complement strand
CTGATCCGGGCTATTTCTCGAAGGTATTTAGAAAGGAATTCGGAGTGTCGCCTAAAGAGTTTATGTCAGGAGAATCAAAATCCTGAATCGTAAGTCCTGAACAATAGGTCGGTTTATTCGGTCATAACTGAATCTTATATATAAATTTCATGCTCTCGCCCTGGTTAAAAAGGGGTTCAGACTATCTTTCCGTCGGCCATTTCGACGACGGTGTCGGCAGTGTCGGCCATATGACGGTCGTGGGTCACCACCACAAAAGTCTGTCCGAGTTCCTCACGCAGGCGGGTGATGGTCTGCTGTATCTCCTTACGGTTGGCAGAGTCGAGGCTTCCTGTAGGCTCGTCGGCGAAGACAATCCTCGGGCTGTTGATAAGAGCGCGGGCTATGGCCGTGCGCTGTTTCTCACCTCCGGAGAGCTCGGCCGGTTTGTGGGAGAGACGGTGAGAGAGGCCGAGGCGGTCGAGGAGAGCGCGGGCCTCATCAAAAGCGGCGGAGCGGCTCTTTCCGGCTATCAGGGCCGGCATAGCCACATTCTCGAGAGCGCTGAACTCCGGGAGGAGCTGATGGAACTGGAAAACGAACCCTATATTGCGGTTGCGGAATTCCGAGAGCTTGCGGTCTTTGAGAGAGAAGAGGTCGCGCCCGTCGAAACGCACCTCCCCCGAGTCGGGACGGTCGAGAGTTCCGGCAATCTGCAGGAGGGTTGTTTTCCCCGCGCCCGATGGGCCTACTATAGCCATGATCTTCCCTTCAGGAATCACAAGCGAGACATCATGGAGCACGGTGAGGGGGCCGTAAGACTTTGTGACGTTGCAGATCTCTATCATAGATGGGGGTAATCTCCGTATAAGAGTTTAAATCCAATGTGTCGGAGGGGGATCAGAGATTGTTGTCGCCCTGACGGAGCCAGCTGCCGTTGAAACCGGCTTCGGCTACAGTCTTCTCCACTTGTGCTGCTACGGCAGCGTCGTCGGGCACACCGTGCATCTCGAGCACCTTGTCGGCGGAATCGAGGTCGAGACTCCATTCCTGATTCGGGAATTTGCTGCGGACGGCTCCGAGAATGGCAGCCGAACATCCGCCACATTTGGCATTGGTCTTGAATTTCATACTTTTTAACTTTAAATAAAAAGGAAATCTCCGGAACTACGGCGACTTCCTGTATATTAATAAACGTGAAGCAGACTGAGCTTAGTATATAAGCCCTCAGCCGCACCGTTGGACGGAGTGCCGGAGGGTGAAAGATCAGGCGCGGTTGAGGCGGAGAGAGTTCAGCACCACGCATACGGATGAGAAAGCCATGGCAGCCGAGGCTATCATAGGGGTGAGGAGGAGTCCGCAGAGAGGATAGAGCGCTCCGGCGGCTATCGGAATACCGATCACATTATATATAAATGCCCAGAAAAGATTCTCACGTATTGTGCGGAGGGTCTTAGCCGAGAGTTCGATGGCACGGGGAATGAAGGTGAGGCGTCCCGACACGATAGTGACCTGCGCCACCTCGATCGCTATGTCGCTTCCACCCCCCATAGCTATCGACACGTCGGCCTCAGCGAGCGCCTGCGAGTCGTTGATGCCGTCGCCGGCCATCGCCACAAGTCCGGCCCCGTCGCGTTGAGCCTCTTTCTTGAGATTTATTATCGCATCCTGCTTACCTTGCGGAAGCACTCCGGCTATCACCTCATCAATGCCGGTAATATGCGCGATATGCTCGGCGGCGCTCAGACGGTCGCCGGTGAGGAGTATGGGGCGTACGCCTTTCCCCTTGAGTTGCGCGATGGCTCCGGCCGCCTCCGGCCGTACCGTATCGGATACTTTGAAAGCCATAAGGAGATTGTGGCTGTCGCCGGCCAATACGATACCCGCACCCTCACTTTCCCAGCGGGCGATAATTTCAGAGAGAGAACCGGGGATCTCGGCCCCCTCACGCAATGCAAGAGCAGGGCTTCCTATCCAATACCCCTTTCCGTCTACCTTTCCGGTGATTCCAAGTCCGGGGATATAGTCGAAATGTTCAGGCTCGTCGGGAGCGGAGCCGGGAGTCTGATGCTCACACCATTCCACTATAGCGGAGGCAAGGGGGTGGGCAGAACGGCTTTCAAGAGCCATGACAGCCTTTAGCAGGGTAGAGTCGGAGGTATTCAGGCTCCAGGTGTCGGTCACGCGAGGTTTACCCTCAGTGAGGGTGCCGGTCTTGTCGATGGCAAGAATCTTGATCTTGGCCAGCTGCTCGAGTGCGGTAGCTTCACGGATGAGGATACCCTCCCGTGCGCCACGTCCGATACCTACCATCACAGCGGTCGGGGTGGCGAGACCGAGGGCGCAGGGGCATGCGATCACCAGCACCGACACAGCCGCGATAACAGCCATGGAGATATTGCCCGGGGAGAGGAGGAGCCACATGCAGAAGGTGAGTACCGATATGGTGATGACCGTAGGGACAAAGATTGCGCTTATCCTGTCGACAAGACGCTGCACCGGGGCCTTGGAGCCCTGTGCGCGGCGCACACATTCGATGATACGCGCAAGTTCGGTGGATGCCCCTACGTTGAGGGCCTTCACAGTCATGCTGCCGTTGGTGTTGAGGGTGCCGGCGGCGACTTTCGCGCCCGGCGTCTTCTCCACACCCTCCGGTTCGCCGGTGAGCATACTCTCATCCACCACAGATATCCCCTCCTCGACGACACCGTCGACAGGTATCCTTTCCCCCGGGCGCACAATCAGGCGGTCGCCAGGGCGTATCTCGTCGATACGGAGGGTTTTCACAGAGCCGTCAGGGAGGAGCAGCTGAGCCTCGGAGGGCTGAAGCCCCATCAGGGCCTTTATGGCGGTGCCTGTGTTTCGGCGGGCGCGAATCTCCATGAATTTACCGGTGCTTACAAACGCTATGATCATAGCGGCCGCCTCGTAATAGAGGTCGGCAGGCACTCCATTGACAGCCAGAATATTGGGGAATATGGTATTGAAGAGGGAGAAGAGGAAGCTGACAAGGGTTGAAACCGCTACGAGAGAGTCCATGTCGGGGCGTCCGGAGAATAGGTGACGCAATCCGGAGGTGTAATAGCGGCGGCCGCTGATCAGCATTACCGCGAGAGCGAGCGCCATCATCACCCAGTCGGAGCCCGGGAAGTGGATATGGAGCATACATATGGCCGAGAGTGGAAGGGTGAGGATCCATGCGATGATGAGGTTGCGCTTCATAACCTCGTACTGCCGGAGCTCAGCCTTCTCCTTCTCCTCCACCGCTTCGGCTGTACTCTCGGTGACTATCATCGCGTATCCGGCCTTGCTCACAGCCTCCGCCACAATCTGAGGGGAGGTGAGAGAGGGGTTGTAGGTGAATGTCACCTCCGCCGTAGCGAAATTGACGGATGCCGAGGAGACGCCGGGGGTGTCGGCTACGGTCTTTTCGACAGTGCCCGCACACACGGCACACATCATGCCGGTGACGGGATATGAAGATGTCTTGAGCATAAATCAGATTATATCTAAAGATGAGAGATTGTAACGCCAGGGGGGAGGGTCACTGCATAAGGATACGCCATCCCTTCGGGTAAAGGTTGTTGGCGCGGGAGCCGATATTCTTGGCCAACCCGAGGGGAAGCCCCTTGTAGGTGACGACCACATACCCTTTCGGGATATCGGGAGAGAGGGTTATGCTCTCGCGGCGGAGATAGGAGAGGGCGGTAGGGAGATCGACTTCGGCCTCCGGAAATCTGGATCGGTCGAAATCAAGCGACAGAATCTCCTCGATTTCCGGAATCTCCTCCTGAGGTTCGCGCATCCCCTTTCGGGAGGGAGCGGACTGTTTCGCACCCTTGGCCGGTTTAGGGGATTTCCTCTCCACTTTTCTCCTCTCGGGAATGGAGGAGGGGAGGGGATTGGAGAAGGCTTCCGAACCCGGGCGACGGAACACAGCGAGGAAGAGCCCCTCCCCCTCGGTGACGTGAGGCATGAACCGATACACCGGGAGGTCGGTGTCGATGCCACGCGGTATACCCCATTCGGCAGGGAAGTTTAGGTCGACCGGCTCGAGCCCGAGCGAAGAGCGGATGAATTCCGCCACCTCTTCATTCTCCTCACGGTTGAAAGTGCAGGTGGAATATATAAGGTACCCGCCCGGCTTCACGACTTCGGCCGCATTAGAGAGAATCGTTTTCTGCAGAGCCGCGCAATCTCTTACGAGTTGCGGACTCCACTGCCTCACGGCATCCTCATCCTTGCGCATCATCCCCTCGCCCGAGCATGGGGCGTCGACGGCCACGATGTCGAAACGGTCGGCGCTATTGGCGAAGAAAGCGGAGTCGCGGTTGGTGACCACAGCGAGGGGATAGCCCCACTTCGCGAGGTTCTCCTTCAGGATAGCGGCCCGACGCGCCACATATTCATTGGCCACGACACGCGACCCGTCGGGGAGCGCGTCGATCATGGCTGTCGTCTTCCCCCCCGGGGCGGCACACATATCGAGGAGAGTTGCCGGGGTGGTGGCAATGCGGCGAATCACCTCCCGGTAGATCATCGAGGATGCATCCTGCACATAATAAGCCCCGGCATGGAGGAGAGGATCAAGGGTGAAAACCGGGCGAGAGGGGAGATAGAACCCTGTAGGGCACCAGGGGACAGGCTTTGAGCCGGGGAAAATGGCCCCCGGTTTGCGGGTGTTGATCCTTACGGAAGTGACCGGCTCACTCTGCAGAGCCTCCAGCAGACGGGGGGCATCATCGCCTAAGAGGCGGCCAATCATCTCTTTAAAGCCGATTGGGAGATCCATAGCAAACTGTAAAGTTGGTTTTTTTGCAAAGGTAATAAAATTTTTTATTAATTTTGTAGGTATGAAACTATCACCGGCATTATATCTTGTCCCTGTCAACATCAGCGACGCCCCCTTGCGCGACACCTTGCCCGAGGGGAACCTGGAGATACTCAGAGGTCTGCACCACATCATAGTCGAGAATGTGCGCACGGCGCGGCGCTTTCTGAAGCGTTGCGACCCGGGATTCGATATCGGCGCGGTGACCTTCTACGAGCTCAACCGTCACACCGACCCGATGGAGGTGAGCTCATATCTCGACCCCCTGCGCAGGGGGGAGCCTGTAGGGGTGATGAGCGAGGCTGGATGTCCGGCAGTGGCCGATCCGGGTTCGCTTCCGGTGAGCATAGCACAGCGGGAGGGTCTTAAGGTGGTGCCTCTTGTGGGGCCCTCAAGCATACTGATGGCGCTGATGGCGTCAGGCTTCAACGGGCAGGGTTTCACATTCAACGGCTATCTTCCGATAGAACCTAAAGAGCGCGAGCGTAAACTGAAAGACCTTGAGGTGCTGGCGCGCAAACATGACCTGACGCAGATCTTCATCGAGACCCCCTACCGCAACAACAGGATGGTGGAGAGTCTTGCCAAGACACTCCGGCCCGACACTCTGCTGTGTGTGGCCTGCGACATCACCGATCCCGAGAGGGAGAGCATAGTGACCCGCCCGGCGGGAAAATGGCGCACCGCTAAATATGACTACGACAAGCGGCCTGCGATATTTCTCATATATCATTAAATAAGAAAGGAACAGACTACATTGCGACGCAAGATATCATTTGAAGGACAGGCGATGCTCCCCTTCGAGGAGTGGAGGGATGAAGAGCCGGAGACACGCCCGGCGTCGACGAGACGCCGCAACGTATATGCCACCTCGGAGATTCCCCAGCCGGCGAGGAAAGCACAGGGAGATCCCGACCGGCTACTTAAATATCTCTCGATAGGCTCCGGCTCGTCGGGAAATTCATGTTATTTAGGAAACTCGACAGGAGGGATAATAATCGACGCCGGGATAAAGGCCGACGTGATAGAACAGACCCTCAAGACCAACGGGGTGGATATGATGAAGGTGAAGGGTATTCTTCTCACCCACGACCATTCCGACCATGTGCGCTACGTCTATACACTACTGAGGATGTACAAGCATATGAAGGTGTATTGCACCAACCGCGTTCTGAACGCTCTTCTACGGCGCCACAGCATCTCCAAACGTATCAAGGACTATCATCACCCTATCTTCAAAGAGATACCCTTCAATCTCGCGGGGATGGAGATCACGGCTTTCGAGGTGCCTCACGACGGGATGGACAACATGGGCTTCTCGGTGGAGTTTGACAACCGCCGCTTCGTGCTTGCCACCGACCTCGGGGAGGTGACAGAGCGGGCACGCCACTACATAAGCCGTGCCAACTATCTTGTGATAGAGGCGAACTACGACCTCCGTATGCTTCTTGCGGGGAGGTATCCGGAATATCTCAAGGCAAGAATCCAGACAGCCCAGGGCCACCTCGACAATCTTCAGACGGCAGCGATACTCCGGGAGGTGATGAACGAGAATCTGGAATATATCTTTCTTTGTCATCTCTCCCAAGACAACAATACCCCTCAGAAAGCCTTGTCGGCAGTCAGAGAGGCTCTGGAGGGGAATGGGGTAAAAGTCGGGAATGCCGAGGAGACGATCGAGGACCGTCAGGCCGACGTACAGCTCATGGCTTTGCCACGTTTTGAGCCGACGCGATGGTTTGTGTTTCGGCCCCGACCGGCGGGTCGGCACTCATGACGATGCATAGCATAGGGCCCTCGAGTCCGTTGGGAGCAATGCCGGCGCGCACCTCGAAACGGAGATACCCGCCGTTGAGGTCGTAGACCGAAATCTCGGTCTCATCGTCGTCGACGGCATCGTGGGCCTGAAAGAGCATCTCGTGAGAGTCGTCGATATGGAGAGTCTGGAGGAGATAGCTCTGGAGGTCGGAGGGGAGGAGGTCGCCGAGGAATACATTGCGTATCATGACATTCTTCGGATCAAGCACATCCACCTCCCATTGTCCGGGGGCACCCTGCACATCGGTGTATAATGGTGAGCCCTGCCCGTCGGTGAGGATACCCTGGAAATCATATAAAGCGGAGTCGAGCGGCTCGCCAACCTTTATTGCGTCGGCAAGGCTTCGGATGGTCATGGCGATATCATTGTCGGCATGAAAATCATCACTTTCGGAAATAGGGACAGAACATACCTGGACAGACTCCGGCTCAGACTTCTGTCGGCATGCGAGCGTAGCAAGCGCCACGGTCGCGACAAGCGCCACGGCACTCACCCTTGATATGGTGATATCCCTTACATGCGTATGCATGGTGAAAAAAAGTATAAAAGTCTGACTCTTACTTATGTAATAGATTGGAAGTAAACGCCCGCCGGAAAGCCCGAAGAGGACGACCGGCGACGATAGACAGGAGGTAAAACAAAAAGCACTGCAAAGCTACAACAAATTTCTGACTCCACAAAACAAGATGCGTAAAAAACTTCCCGTTGCGGTCGCCCCCGGATGATTGGCGGCAGGGTAAATGAAACAATATCAGCCTACTGTTTGTTAATATGTCATAAGGCCTGCATGCGGGAGGCTATGCGTGTGTCCGTATGCCGGCAGCCCAAACTAAGATATATTATGGAAAATTTTGTATTTCACTCTCCGACGGAATTCGTATTCGGTCGTGACACTCAGAAAGATACCGGAAAACTTGTAGCTAAATATGGCGGAAAGAGGGTGCTCCTCGTGTATGGCGGGGGCTCTGCCGAACGCAGCGGTCTGATCGCCACCGTGAAGGATGCACTCGACGCCGAAGGGATTTTCCACACCGTACTCAAGGATATACAGCCCAACCCCACCGACGACAAGGTGTATGAGGGTATCGCACTGTGTCAGGAGCATGCCGTAGATTTCATACTCGCCGTGGGTGGCGGCTCTGTGGTAGACACCGCGAAGGCAGTAGCTCTCGGAAGTTGCTACTCCGGTGATTTCTGGGACTTCTATGCCGGGAAGGAGCAGCCTCAGGATGCGTTGCCGATAGGGGTGGTGCTCACCATTCCGGCTGCCGGAAGCGAGGGGAGTCCGAATTCCGTGATCACCAAGCGGGAGGGGCACCATAAGATATCCTACCGCTGCCAGCTCACGCGCCCGAAGTTTGCAATCGAGAATCCGGAGCTCACGATGACCCTTCCCCCTTTCCAGACGGCCTGCGGCATCGTGGATATGCTCTGCCATATCTTCGAGCGCTACTTCTCCAACACACCGGCGCCGCTTGTCAACGCCTATTCGGAGGCGATCATGCGCGATATCATGGACCGCGGACTCACACTGCGTCTCAACCCCGACGACTATGAGGCACGCGCCGACATAATGTGGGCCGGGACGCTCGCCCACAACGGTCTCTGCGGCGTGGGGAAGGTGGAGGACTGGGCCTCCCACCGCATCGAGCATGAGGTGTCGGCCATCTACGACGTGGCCCACGGTGCAGGACTCGCCTGCATAGTGCCGGCGTGGCTGAAGTTTGTGGCCAAGAGCAATCCCGACATGGTGTGGCGTTTCGCCATCAACGTGATGAGCGTGAATCCGGCGGGACTCTCCACGGAGCAGATCATAGATGAGGGTATAGCCCTGCTGAAGGATTTCTACCATGACCTCGGACTGACCACCTCCCTGCGCGAGCTGATAGGGAAGGAGCCCGACATCGACCTCCTCGTAAAGGGGCTCGAAGGGAATATGGGTAAGACCGTAGGGGGCTACGTCACCCTCACTATGGATGACTGCCGGAAGATCTACGAGGAGGCCCTTTGACAGAGGAGAGACTCCCTTTCTGAAAACTAAAAAGATTTTACCGTGAATGTAGATAATTTCATCAAGATATACGAAAAGAGCTTCCGAGAGAACTGGGACCTCCCGGCTCTCTCTGAATATGGCCATGACAACACCATCAATTATTCGGAGCTCTCACGCAGGATAGCCCAGACGCATATGCTCTTCGAGTCGCTGGGTATAAAGCCGGGCGACAAGGTGGCTCTTTGCGGAAAGGATTCCTCGGCATGGGTGATAACGTATATGGCCACCGTCACCTACGGGGCGGTCATAGTGCCTATCCTTTCCGAATTCAATCCGCTCGACATAATCCACATAGTGAATCATTCAGGCGCGGAGCTCCTCTTCATCTCCGACCATATATGGGAGCATATCGACCCTGAATCGCTGCTGAAGGTGAAGGGTGTGATAAGTCTGGAGAAGAGGACAGTGCTCCATGAGCTCCCTACGACGGAGCTTATGAGGCATCTTCGTCTGCTCAACCGGCGGTTCAACCGCCGTTATCCCAACGGCTATAGGAATACTGACGTGCGTTTTGCCGACCGCGCCAACTCCGAGGTGGTGGAGATCAACTATACGAGCGGCACCACCGGTTTCTCAAAGGGGGTGATGCTTACGGGTGAGAACCTCGCGGGGAACGTATGCTTCGGTATGCAGTCGGAGCTTCATTTCCGCTCATCGCGGGCGCTGGCCTTCCTTCCGCTCGCCCATGCCTATGGATGCGCTTTCGATATGCTCACGCCGCTGGCCGTGGGCTCCCACATCACGCTTCTCTGCAAGACCCCCTCGCCGAGGGTACTCCTCAAGGCTCTCGGGGAGGTGAAGCCCAATCTCGTGATATGCGTCCCCCTCATCCTCGAGAAGATCTACAAGAACCAGATACTCCCGATGATCTCCAAGGGGACTCTCCGATGGACCCTCGCCGTACCCTTCCTCGATTCCCTTATCTACACGAAGATAAGGAAGAAGCTTGTGGATGCCTTCGGGGGTGAGTTCGAGGAGGTGATAGTGGGTGGCGCTCCGCTCAACCATGAGGTGGAGGAGTTTCTTCACAAGATAAAATTCCCCTTCACCGTCGGCTACGGCATGACGGAGTGTGGCCCTCTGATATCGTATACCCCCTGGCGCGAGTTTATCGTAGGCTCCTCCGGGAGGACCCTTCCCATAATGGAGAGCAAGATCGACTCCCCCGATCCGGAGAACATACCGGGAGAGATATGCGTGAGAGGCACGAATGTGATGAAGGGGTATTACAAGAATCCGGAGGCCACGGCGGCCGTGATCGACGAGGAGGGATGGCTCCACACCGGCGACATGGGAACACGCACTCCCGACGGCACCCTCTTCCTGCGCGGACGCTCGAAGACCATGATACTCTCAGGCTCCGGACAGAATATCTATCCGGAGGAGATAGAGGCCAAGCTCAACAACATGCCCTTCGTGTCGGAGAGTCTGGTGGTGGAGCGCGACGGTAAGCTCGTGGGACTTGTATATCCCGATTTTGATGCGGCCGACAAGCTGGGAATCACTTTCAAGGATATGGACAGCACGATGGAGAATGTGAGGACAGAGCTCAACAAGATCGTGGCCCCTTACGAGCGTCTGGCAAAGATCATTCTTATGCCGAATGAATTCGAGAAGACTCCGAAGCGAAGTATAAAACGCTTCCTCTATACACATTGACAGATATACCGAAGAGAATATAAAGATAATAAAAAAGGATGCCTGAGCGGGCATCCTTTTTTATTGTCGGGGAAATTGAGTCTATGCGTGATCAGGCCTCCACCTCTGCGGCGGTAGCCTCTCCACCTGCCACTTCTGCGGCGGCCGACTGCTGAGGCTCGTCGGCTGTGGCAGCTTCGAGACGCTTCATCATCATGAAGATGAAGCCGGCAGCCACAAGACAGATGGCGATGAGGATGATCCAGAGAAGATAGAGGGGTATCTTTCCCCAGAGAATCATCGGGATGGAGACGAGATAGTTGCCTACAGCGGTTGCGGCAAACCAGCCACCCATCATCGAGCCCTTCAGCTTCGGAGGAGCCACTTTCGACACGAAAGAGATTCCCATCGGGGAGAGAAGAAGCTCGGCGAATGTGAGGAGAAGATAAGTGGAGATAAGCCAATTGGGTGAAACGGAAGCGCTTGTGCCCACGATTGAGAGAGAGCCGAGCATCATCACGCCATAAGCCACAGCGGCGAGAATCATGCCATATCCGATCTTGCGCGGAGCGGAGGGCTCCTTCTTGCGCTTGGCGAGGGCTCCGAAGATGGCGAGCGACACGGGAGTGAGCGCCACAACATAGAAGGGGTTGAACTGCTGATACTGCTGCGGCTGGATGCCGGAGAGGGGATCGGGAGTGTTGCTGTAGAAGTAATATACAGCCCAAGCCACCATCACGAGGAGGGCGCAGCTGATCACACGCCCCTGAGTNGATTTTGTCTGGAAGAGGTTGAAGAGGGCATATACACCCACAGCGATTGAAAGGAGAGCCCATACGTTGAAGCCGATGCGGGTCCAGCCGGAAGCCTCCGGAGATGTGCAGCTCTTGGCGAACTCAGTGAGAGTGGCGCCGTTCTGATGGAATACCATCCAGAAGAAGATGACTACGGCGAAGACAAGGAGCAGAGCCACGACGCGGGCCTTTGTCTGAGCGGGNGAGAGNTCGGGGCCGGCGGAAGCCTGAGNGTTTTTCTGCCCATCCTTCTTAGAGCCGAGGATATGGGCGTAAGATGAGCGGCCGAGCCAGTAGATGAGGAAGCTGATGATGAGCGAACCGCATGCGATGGCGAAGGCGTAGCTGTAGCCGGTGGAGAGTGTAGAGATGTAGTTGGCTGCCCAGGCGTTGATATCGCCTGTGACGNTCATGCCGTTTTCGGNAGCCTTGGCCATGATCTCGCTGCTGCAGTCGGAGCCGTCGAGGAGCTGGTTGCAGAGAGCGGGGAGGTCGGCGTTATATACGAGCCCTTTGGCCTTCATCGCCATGTTGCACATGGCGGTGGCGGCCATAGGGGCGAACATAGAGCCCACGTTGATGGCCATGTAGAAGAGGGAGAAAGCTGCGTCGCGCTGTCCGCTGTAGCGGGGGTCGTTGTAGAGGTCGCCCACCATCACCTGGAGGTTACCCTTGAAGAGGCCGGTGCCCACAGCTATGAGAAGGAGTGAGCAGCAGAGGATCACGAGCGAGGATGTGGAGCGTATCTCCGTAGGCATAGCCATGATGGCGTAGCCGGCAAACATTACGCAAATGCCTGTGACGACGCATTTCGAGAAGCTCCATTTATCGGCCACCCAGCCGCCGATGAGCGGCATGAAGTATACCAGCGCGAGGAAAACCGCGTAGATCTGTCCCGACACAGTGGAGTCGAAACCGAATTTCGCCTGCAGGAATAGCAGGAAGATGGCCAGCATGGTGTAATATCCGAATCGTTCGCCGGTGTTGGCGAGCGAAAGGACATAGAGGCCAAAAGGCTGATTTTTAAACATACGATGTTATATTGGTTTGGGGTTTAAGTATTATGGTTGGGGCTTGCTCTCCACTCTCAGGAGAGGGGGTCAGGATTTGGCGTCGAGGAGCTTGAATGCCGTGGCATAGTTGTGGATCTGCTTCACCATTGCCACGAGTCCGTTGCTGCGGGTGGGGGAGAGGTGCTCCTTGAGTCCGATCTTGTCGATGAAGTAGAGGTCGGCGTCGAGAATCTCCTGAGGGGTATGGTTGTCGAGCACACGCATCAGGAGCGCCACGATCCCTTTCACGATAAGGGCGTCGGAGTCGGCGCTGAAATGTATGCCTCCATCCTCACGGCGGTCGGCAGTGATCCATACGCGGCTCTGGCACCCCTCGATAAGGTTCTGCGGAGTCTTATCCGCTTCGGGGAATTCGGGGAGAGTGTTGCCTAAATCGATGATATATGCGTAGCGGTCCATCCAGTCGGTGAGGCCGTCAAACTCATCAATTATCTCGTCTTGGGTTTCATTGATAGTCATAATTCGATATTTTAACCGTAAAAATTCCTGCCCCTCCCATTCTGACGCTGTCAGCTTCCGGAATCAGGGATCGGGATCTTTACATATGTATTTTAGCCGGACGCAAAATTAAGCAAAAACCTTGAGAAATCCAAAGATATCAATAGGAGATGTTGCGAATCTGCTCTATCTTTCTCGCAGCCGAGGGCTCGGTGAGGAGGCGGCGGAGCTGGGTGGCGGTGAGCGAGAGTGAGGGCTTGAAGCTCTTCGAGGCTACATAGTTCTCCAGGGAATATATAAACCATTCGGCGGCAGCCCGACGGGCAGGGGAGAGATGGGGGATGGAGCGCGGATCGGCCATGAGGAGCAGGAGTCGCCCTTTCCCTACCCTACATTCCATCATGAGCGAGAGTCGGTAGTTGCGGTCAACATTGTCGATAGGCTCGATTATGGGGTCGACCGTATCGGGTAGTCGGTCGATTATGAGCGGTCGTGAGGCCGATACGATGTCAAACCATTGCCAGTCGGTGTGGAAATCAGTCGGGAAATATTCGAAGGCGGGGTGAGAGTCGTCGATGAGGAGGCCGAGAGTGCCGGGAGAGGGGGTCTTCCCCATCTTGTCGCAGATGGTGCGGAACATGCGGTAGTTCCAGTAGTCGGTCTGGAAGAGACCTCCGAGGGTTGTGGCAGCCACATCGGCCGAGTCGGGTATAAGTATCACCCGCTTCCCCTCCTCAAGCAGACTCAGGGCCGTGCGGTAGTCGGTGGTTATCTCCACCCCCTTCGCTTCCGGCACCTCGGAGGGGTAGACCCAGATGTCATATTTGTTGGCCGGCCCTTGCGCGGTGGAGAGACGGAGCTGCATCTTGGCAGGGCGCTTCAGAGAGGGGAGCGTAAGGTCGATTGTTCCGGCCCTGTGAAGTCCCTCCTCTACGGAGAGGGGAGTCAGGCTCCCTCCGAGAGATTTGTCACTTCCCGAGAGGGTCCATTCCACCGACAGGTCGCCGATTGTCTCTCCGGAATAGTTGGCCACATCCACAGGGACCGCTACATGCTCTCCGGCGGTGAAAGTGCGTTCCGGCAGAGCGGCGAGGAGGGTGACTTCGCCGCAACTCTCACGCCATTGCTCCGGAGTGATGAAGCCCTTGGAATCCATGAAGGGATCGAGTATACCCACGAGTGCGGTCCCCTGCCCGGGATAGTCCTGAATGTCGAGGAGCTGGAATCCACCCATGTCGGGGGTGCGGAGATTCATCTCCATATCCTCCTTGTATAGCCTTGTGGCCCATTCACCGGAAGCTTTGTGAAACCGCGCGCTCTTACGCAGGGTGCCCGCCCGGGCGGCGCGGCGGCAGAATTCCATGAGATTGTCGGCACGAAGCACCCCCGTATACTTAGGGATACTCTTGAAATCGGGGTAGAACTGATATTGTCCGGTCTCATGCCCCACCACCGGCACCGGAGAGAGAGCGGTGGCCGAGGAGAAGGTGCGGGTGGTGGCCGGAGGAGTGGAGTTCATGATTCCCCCCTTCTCGGCATCGGCAAAGGAGAAAGAGGCACGTGCATGAGAGGAGAATCCGTCACCACCCCCCACGCGGCATGTCACGAGGAAATCCTCTCCCGGGATGTGACCCTGATATCCGAGATATATGTTGGAGCCATAGGTGGCGAGAAGGTCGGGATTCACCTCACGGGCGCGGTCGATGAATACGCGCATCACCTTTGTGTCGCCCCAAAGCTCATTGCCGATGGCGAACATGGTGAAGGAGGGGTGGTGGGAATAGTCGCGGAGTATGCCCTCGAGATCGTTGGCGAGGAATCCTGTCAGTTCCGGATTCTCATTGTCGATCTCACCCCATATCGGGAGCTCCGGCTGGAGGTAGACCCCCGCCTCATCGGCGGCAGCGAAACAGGCCTCCGGGGGACACCATGAGTGAAAGCGCACATGATTGATGCCGTAATCCTTAAGGATGGAGAAATAGCGTTGCCATGATTCCTTATCCATCGGCACATGGGCGGTCATAGGCCATACGCAGGCGTCGTGCCTTCCGCGCAGGAAGAGGGGGTGGCCGTTGATGAGGAAACGCCTCCCCTCGGCTGTGAATTTCCGGAGACCGCACCTTCTTGTCATACTGTCGAGCAGGGTGCCCTCAGAGTCCAGAAGGGAAACCGTGACGTCGTGCAGGGCCGGATTCCACTCGCTCCACAGCTCCGCGTCGTCGCCCGCCGGAATGGTGAGGGTGAAAGAGTCGGGAGTGGAGCTGTCGAGTGTGAGGGTACGCACCTCTCCGTTGCAGGTGGCCNTGACGGTTAGCGGGGAGTTCTTATCTCCGCGCAACGCTGTAGCCGAAATTGTGAATGAACGGGTATCGGGATCGGGGCTCACCATCAGAGCCGAGAGGCGTGTGGGTTCAGCGATAGTGAGAGATATGTCGCCGATGATGCCGTTCCAGTTAGTCTGGGTGGCTTCGGTGCATGCGTGCGAACTGTTGCGCACAGCGGCAGGGATTGCCGTGCCGTTGTCGACAGTAATCTCTATGGTGTGGAGGCCCGGGGAGAGGAGGGGCGACAGGTCGTAGGTCTGTGTGGCAGAGAGCTCCGACATAGATCCGGCATCATATCCGTCAACTGTCACACGGGAGGGCCGTGTGCGTTCGAGATTCAGGAGGATATCCTTTCCGGCGGCCGATTGTGGAATCTCCACAGAGCGGGAGAAAGATGCCCGCCCGGTGTAGGTGAAGCGGCGCGAGAGCTGGTCGGTGACATCGGAGGTGGCGACAGGCACTCCGATTCCGTTGGAGTCGAGTGTGCCGGGAAGGTTTATCTCTCCGGCGGGGGGGCATACGGCCGCCAGAGAGTCGGGGAGATCGGTCAGGTTGTAGCTCCATCTCCCCGCGAGGTCGATAGAGTCGCGGGAGAGAGCGGTGAGGGGAGAGGATAGGGAGAGGAGAAGAAGGGCTGCAATCGAGAGGTTGCGGTTCATATCGGAATAGTTGATAAATCGTTTTCAGAGGCAAAGATAAGAAATATTAACTGATAAAATTTGCTTAGGGTGGGAAAAAGTGTTAACTTTGCACCCGAAAATAGCAGACAGCGACGTGACAGACGTCAGAGAGGGTCTTTTAAGGCCGTGGCCAGAGAGCCGGATAAACTCCGGGAGATGGCTTCGGAAGTAAAAGATTCCTTATTTTTTACTATCTACTATTTCGCGCCCATCCTCCCGTGAGGGATGCCGCAAGGTATATCCGGAGGGGGGCACAGTAAAGTCATGAGTTAACAAACAAACAACATTCACGTATAATACCATATAGAAAATGGCAACTTATCTTACACAAGAGGGTTACGACAAGAAAATGAAAGAGCTGGCCGAACTCGAGGCACAGCGACCCCTTATAAAGCAGGCGATAGCAGAGGCCCGCGACAAAGGCGACCTCTCGGAGAACGCCGAATATGACGCAGCCAAGGAGGCACAGGGTATGCTCGAGATGAAGATCTCGAAGATCAAGGAGCTCATAGCCTCAGCCCGCATCATCGACGACAGCAAGCTGAACACCGAGATCGTGCAGCTTCTCAATAAAGTGACAATCAAGAATGTGAAGACCGGAATGGTGGTGACCTACACTATCGTCACCGACAACGAGGCCAACATCCGCGAGGGTAAGATAGCCTCCTCCACCCCGATCGCACAGGGCCTCATGGGGCATAAGGTGGGCGACATCGTGAAGGTGACCGCTCCCGTGGGAGTGCTTGAGTTCGAACTTGTAAAAATCGAGATTCCTGAATAAAGAGGGGNAGCCATGACAATATTCTCGAAGATCATAGCAGGGGAGATACCCTCCTATAAGGTGGCTGAGAACGATAAGTTCTACGCATTTCTCGACATCAATCCGGTCAACTGGGGCCACACTCTTGTGGTGCCTAAGCAGGAGACCGACTATATATTCGATATCGACGATGAGCAGCTCGCCGAGATGATGGTGTTTGCCAAGCGTGTGGCCGTGGCCATGAAGAAAGCGATNCCCTGCCGCAAGATCGGCGTGACCGTGCTCGGTCTTGAGGTGCCCCATGCCCACATCCATCTCGTGCCTTTGCAGAAAGAGGGTGATATGGATTTCCACCACAAGATTTCCGATCCCGATCCGGNCCGCATGCGCGAGCTCTGCGACGCTATCGCCAAGGAATTTGAATAAACGGTNAGTAATCGGGCCGATATAAGATAATATCGGTAGAGATGATATAAAATGCCGGAGCGGCTTCAAGGATTGTTCCTGAAGCCGCTCCGGTGTTTTTTATATCCCGGGAGGGTGGGGTTTATTTGATTTTGAAATGGTCGCCGGTCTGTTTCACGATATTCTCGTAATATGTCTTGTCATATCCGGGGAANGAGGGNTATTCCGGCACTCCGTATTCGTTGAATAGGAAATTGCCGTTTTCGTCGGTCTTCTTCATGTTGCCATCCATAAACTTCACCAGGAGATAGATTGCGAGGTCGCGGTAGGCATCGGTGGCCTCTTTTGCCACACGGCGTCCATCCTCGTTGACCCTTTTGCGGAAACCGGCATCATCACCCTCCGCCAGCATCGCTGCGAGCTCCCTCTCTACAGCGGGACGGTCGGCCTGGAAACCGCTCTCAAGCTTACCCTGCACCTTGCGGATATCGGGGATCATGAGGTCGTAGCGGTTGTAGGCCTGATTGGCCACCCAGTTGGTCATCCAGAAGTTTGAGTCCATCGAGAAGTTGGTTATATCCCCCTCCTTCAGCTCCTCCGGCACTTCGGTCATCGAGCAGTAGAAAGGCATATATACGGAGGTGTTGGTGTCGTCGGTGCCGAACCAGATCACACCCCCTATTTCGTCGGGGAGGTCGGCACGGCTCTGGCTCACGAAGCTCCAGCCGGTCTGCTGTGTGGCGATTGCCCTCTCCATGCAGTATTCATGACCATCCACCTCGAAATCCATCGGGCGCCAGCGGTAGGGGACATGATTTGGGCCTGCACCCACATCCTGTGTCATGTCGTAGGGGGTCCCTTCGAAATGGTCGCGCATGCTCTCCTGCATCTCGGCGAGCGACACCTTCCTCTTCGGTATGATGTAGAGGGGCATCGGATCGTCGCTGTCGGCATTTACCCATGAGAAATACTTGTCGGCCTCCGGGTCGAAGCGTCGGAAATAGCTCCACACCCGGGCGTCGCATCCTCGGCGCGTATCCTTCGTATGATTCTCGAAAGCGTCGGCGAAAGAGAAGTCCTCATCCTTGCCGTTGAAGTATCCGCGCTTGCGGGCAAAAGATATAAGGTCTTTGCTATATTTCACATTCTCCTTATCCTTGAGGTTAACCTTCCGGATGCGTGGCTCGTTGGCGTGTCCGGAGATTGCGTCGTCGGGGATTCTGACAGCGATCCACACGGCCCCCTTCTCGGCCCCTTTGCCGATCATCTCCATCACCCACACCTCATTCTTGTCGGCTATGGAGAACGACTCTCCGCTGCTGGCGTAGCCATATTTCTCCACAAGGTCGGTCATCACATCGATGGCCTCGCGTGCGGTCTTGGAGCGTTCGAGAGCTATCTGGATAAGTGAGCCGTAGTCTATGATGGAGTTTCCGGTAGTGTCCTCGAGTTCCTGATGTCCCCCCCAGGTGCTTTCGCCGATAGCCACCTGATGCTCGTTGATATTTCCAACCACATTGTATGTATGAGGGATCTGGGGTATCGATCCGAGTGGCTTGCCGGTATCCCAGTCCACCACTTTGCGGAGGCTCCCCGGCTTATGGTCGGCAGCGGGAGTGTGAGTAAGCATGCCGTAGAGGTTATGGGAATCAGCGGCATAAGTCACCATTACCGATCCGTCGGCTGTGGCTTTCGGGCCTGCTATAAGGTTGGTGCAGGCCAATGCCGGGGAGGCTGAGAGAGCCAGAGCCGGGAGGATCATAGATAGGATAGTGTTACGTTTCATAAAGTCGGAAAAATGATTTGAAGAGTTCAAAATTAACAAAATTTATCCGTATTGTCAAATGTAGGGGGTGTTATTGGAAAAAAATTCGTAATTTTGTGGAGCAGATAATAAAATGTAGTGGCAGGAGGGGATCCGGCGGAGGCCGGTTCCCCCCTTGCAGAGTGCTTTTGTCAGATAAAATCACCCCGGTGGGCGGGAAATATGGATATTCGGGTGTTGTATATGATAGGGGTGCTCAGTCTTCTCCCCTTCAAAGTATATAACCAGGAAATATCAAAATTACCGTTATGGAAGATAATATAGAAAAACAGAGTGAAAACATCGACAACAAGACCGCCGGCGACACCCGCAGCTTCTCCGAGCTCGGCGTGGAGCCCCGTCTTCTGCAGGCTATCGGTGAGATGGGATTCGAGAATCCGATGCCGATCCAGGAGATGGTGATCCCCCACCTTCTTGAGAAAGATGGCGACGTGGTAGGTCTTGCCCAGACCGGCACAGGAAAGACCGCCGCTTTCGGTCTTCCCGTGCTTCAGCGCATAGATGCGTCGAAAAGAGTTCCCCAGGCCCTGATCATCGCCCCTACCCGCGAGCTTTGTCTCCAGATTGCGGGAGACCTCGCCGATTTCTCGAAATATATACCCGACCTCAAGATACTCCCCGTATACGGCGGCTCGAGCATCGAGAGCCAGATCCGCTCGCTGCGCAACGGCGTGCAGGTGATTGTGGCCACTCCGGGACGTCTGATCGACCTCATCAAGCGTGGCGAGGTGAAGCTTCAGGATGTACACACCGTGATCCTCGACGAAGCCGACGAGATGCTCAACATGGGCTTCCTCGACGATATCAAGGAGATTCTCTCGCATGTGCCGGAGGAGAGGAAGATGCTGATGTTCTCCGCGACAATGCCTAAGGAGATAGCGGCCATATCACGCGATTTCATGCACAATCCCGTGGAGTTTGTGGCC
Organism: Bacteroides sp.; assembly: GCA_014801605.1. Lineage (GTDB taxonomy): Bacteria > Bacteroidota > Bacteroidia > Bacteroidales > Muribaculaceae > Lepagella. The sequence continues at coordinate 7,077 of JAAVDU010000009.1, read as the reverse complement.
GGCAACCGCAATCAGGCCTCCAACAATGTGCGCCATATCTACTATATGGTGAAGGCTCACGACAAATATCTGGCCCTCAAGCGTATCGCCGACAATAATCCCGACATATACGGCATCATCTTCTGCCGCACCCGTAAGGAGACGCAGGAGGTGGCCGACCATCTTATCAACGACGGCTACAATGCCGACTGTCTGCACGGCGACCTCTCGCAGGCGCAGCGCGACCTCGCGATGAAGAAATTCCGCGACCATGTCACCCAGCTCCTTGTAGCCACCGACGTGGCTGCCCGAGGTCTTGACGTGGACGACCTCACCCATGTGATCAACTATGGTCTCCCCGACGACGCGGCTGTATATACCCACCGCTCGGGGCGTACCGGACGCGCCAACAAGACCGGTGTGTCGGTGGCCATAATCCACTCCCGCGAGAAGAGCCGCCTGCGTGAGATAGAGAAACGTATAGGGAAGACCTTCGAATACAAGAAGGTGCCCACTCCCGAGCATATCATCGAGAAGCAGCTCTATAATCTGGCCGACCGCCTGGAGCGTGTGGCTGTCAACGAAGAGGAGATCAACAAATATCTCCCCGGAGTGCGCAAGAAACTGGAGTGGCTCTCGGAGGAGGATCTGCTGAAACGTGTGCTCTCTCTGGAGTTCAACCGTCTGCTTGCCTACTATCAGCATATGCCCGACCTCGACCTCAACGCCAGCGCAAAGGATGGCGGCAAGGATCGCAAGGAGGGTGGCCGCGAAAGAAACCGCGACAAAGACCGCCGCAGCGCCGACGAAGGGTTCGAGAGAATTATGGTCAATGTGGGTAAGGCCCAGGGATTCTTCCCCGGCAACCTTATGGAGATTGTCAACAGGAATGTGGAGGGGAGCAAGCCCGATATAGGGCGGATCGACCTTATGCCTGAATATACACTTTTCGATGTGCGCAAGGATGACGCCCGNAAGGTGATCGACGCTCTGAGGAATGTGGATTTCTACGGCACGACACTCCGCCCCGAGATAGCTACCGACCGCGACTATGCCCGCGACTCCAAGGACCGGCGCGAGAAACGCCGCCGTAAGGCCGAGAAGGAGGAGGGTGCGAGAAGCACTAAGTCGCGCAAGGATTCCAAGGGTAAGGACTCCAAGGGGAAGAAGGAGACCAAGGCCCGTAAAGAGAAGAAATCCAAGAAGTCGAAGAACGTTGAATACAACGGAAATTATGAGATTTTTTATAAAAAGAAATAAATCCCTCACACGCCGGGTGCTCCTTGCCGGAGCCCTGGCTGTGTCGGCGTCAGCAGTCGTCCCGGTTTCCGCNCAGCAGAAGCCGGGCGATAATGCTTTGACGGCAAGGCGGGTTTTCGAGACTCTCCAGGACCCCTCGCTTGAGGTGCTCAAGCCNACCACCCGCCTTGATATGCTCGACTATTGGGATGTCGACAGCGTCTACAAGGCGAAGAATGTGCTCGACGGAGTGTCATGGCTGGAGAATGTGGCCCCCGATTATCTGAAGGTGCATGTCTCCCCCGTGAGTGATCTCGAGATCAAGCTCCTCCCCTCCAAAAAGGGTGATGTGGTGATGACCATCTACACCGTGGGTGGCGACGGTCAGGCCCGCGACAGCTATGTGAGCTTCTACGACAGCTCCCTTCGCCCCCTCGACCGCGGGCTCTATCTTAAGGAGCCCCCGCTCAGGAATTTCTTCAGCATCCCGAAGGGNTCGGAAGTGACTGTGAAGGAGATAGAGACGATNGTTCCCTTCGCCACAGTGGAATACAGCGCACGCCCGGGCGACACCGCCATTGAGGCGCGCCTCACGGTAGCCGACTTTTTGGGACAGGAGGATTACGAACGTATCTCCCCGTTGCTCAGGGATAAGGTTGAGATGATGTGGAAAGATGGCTATAAGTAAATACTAAAAAATATATACAGATATACCGATATACATGATGGAACGTAGAGTAAGAGTAAGATTCGCCCCGTCGCCGACGGGCCCGTTGCATATAGGTGGAGTCCGCACCGCCTTGTATAATTATATCTTCGCACGCCAGAACGGCGGCGACATGATTCTCCGCATAGAGGATACCGACAGCCGCCGGTTTGTGCCGGGAGCCGAGGAATATATCGCCGACTCGCTTCACTGGCTCGGAATAGAATTCGACGAGGGTGTGCGCGANGGTGGAGCCTACGGCCCTTACAAACAGAGCGAGCGCCGCGAGATCTACAAGAAATATGTGGATCAGCTTCTCGACAACGGTAAGGCCTATATAGCCTTCGACACCCCTGAGGAGCTTGAGGAGGCACGCCAGAGGATTCCCAACTTCCAGTATGACGCCTCCACACGCGGATCTATGCGCAATTCCCTCACCATGCCTGCAGAGGAGGTGGAGAAGCTTATAGCCGACGGCCACCAGTATGTGGTGCGTTTCAAGGTGGAGCCCGACCGTCCGGTAGTGGTCAACGACCTTATCCGCGGAGAGGTGACCATCAACAGCAATATCATCGACGACAAGGTGCTCTACAAGAGCGCCGACCAGCTCCCCACCTATCATCTCGCCAATATCGTCGACGACCATCTGATGGAGGTGAGTCATGTGATCCGNGGTGAGGAGTGGCTCCCCTCCGCCCCCCTTCATGTGCTGCTCTACGAGGCGTTCGGCTGGAGCGACACCATGCCTCAGTTCGTGCATCTGCCGTTGCTTCTGAAGCCTGTGGGTAACGGAAAGCTCTCGAAGCGCGACGGCGACAAGCTCGGCTTCCCGGTGTTCCCCCTCGAATGGCACGATCCTGCAAGCGGAGAGATCTCCTCAGGCTATCGCGAGAAGGGGTATCTCCCCGAGGCTGTGGTCAACTTCCTTGCCCTGCTCGGATGGAATCCCGGCGACGACAGCGAGCTTATGTCGATGGACGATCTGATAAAGAAGTTCTCNTTCGCCCATTGCTCCAAGAGCGGCGCGAAGTTCGACTACAAGAAGGGAATATGGTTCAACCACGAGTATCTCGGACGCACCGACAACGAAACCCTGGCCGCTCTCTTCATGCCTCTGCTTGAGGAGAAGGGTATCACCGGTTTTGATCCTGCCTATGTGGCTGCTGCCGTGGGTATGGTGAAGGGTAGGGCCGACCTTGTGCCCGATCTCTGGACACAGGGTGATTTCTTCTTCAAGGCCCCCGAGACATATGCCGAGAAGGATATCCGCAAGCGCTGGAGCGCCGAGACGCCCGCCATCATGGAGGAGCTTATCGGTGTGCTTGAAGGGATCGACGACATGACATCGGCCAACGCCGAGAAGATTGTGCTCGACTGGATAGCCTCCAAGGGGTATCACCTCGGCAACGTGATGAATGCTTTCCGCCTTGCAGTGGTGGGAGCATGCCGTGGCCCCCATATGTTCGACATCACCGAACTTATGCCGAAAGAGGAGGTGATAGCCCGTATCCGCAAGGCTGTTAAAGAAATACCGGTGCCTGAGAAATGAGGATACCATCTTCAAAAGAGGTGAGGGCGTTTCTGGCCGAGGGTGCGCGTCAGCTTCTCGAGCAGCCTCTCTACTCCTTCGGGATCGAGGCTTACAGAGAGGGTGTGCGTGTGGCGTCGCTGCGCAACCCCAAGGCGAGGAAGCTCAATGCCGGACAGAAGGATATATGGCGCCGGCTTGACAAATCTGTCAAGCCCGGCGACCGTTATATCTGGGTGCATGCCGCCTCGCTCGGTGAGTTTGAGCAAGGGAGGCCATTGATAGAGAAGATAAAGGAGCGCTACCCGGAATATAAGGTGTTGCTCACCTTCTTCTCCCCCTCNGGCTATGAGGTGCGCAAGGATTATCCGGGNGCCGACTGTGTGTGCTATCTCCCCTTCGACACTCCNGGGAGGGTGCGCCGTTTTCTTTACAAAGTGAATCCGGAGATAGCCATCTTCGTGAAATATGAGTTCTGGCGCAACTATCTTCATGAGCTGTGGCGTCGTCAGATACCCACATATCTCATCAGCGCCGTGTTTCGTCCCGACCAGTTCTTCTTCAAGAAGCGAAGTGCATGGTATGGCCATTGGCTTAAATGGTACACCCGCATCTTTGTGCAGGATGAGAGGAGCCGCAGTCTGCTCGGAAAGATCGGGATAGATAATGTGGAGGTGACGGGCGACACCCGGTTCGACCGTGTGACCGACATCCTTCAGGGTCGTAAGGATATTCCGGAGCTTGAGCTCTTTACCGGCCGAGGGAGCGATAACGCCCCCTTCGTGATGATGTTCGGCAGCAGCTGGCCGGAGGATGAGGCCGTCTACGGAGAGTGGCTGAGAAGCCACAGCGAGGTGAAGGGNATCATCGCNCCCCATGAGTTTGATGCCGAGCGGCTTGAAAAGCTACGTGAGATAGTTCCCGGGGAAGTGATTCTTCTGAGCGAGTTGCGGGCGGCCGACAAGGAGGCTTGGCCCGGANTGATGCAGGGGAAGCGAGTTCTGGTGATGGACTGCTTCGGACTCTTGTCGAGCGCTTATGCCTATTGCGATGCCGCCTATATCGGTGGGGGATTCGGAGTCAGCATCCACAANATCAACGAGGCAGCGGTCTATGGCATTCCGGTGATATTCGGGCCGGAGAACGGCAAGTTTATCGAGGCCCAGGAGCTTAAGGCGCTTGGGGGAGGTCTGGAGGTGACGAGTGCCTCAAGTTTTGCGAGGATAGCCGACCGTCTTCTTTACGATAAGGCCGACCGGGAGCAGCGCGGGCGCTGGGCCGGGGAGTATATAGCTGAGAAAACGGGAGCCTCCGACAAGATACTCGACAGGATTCTCGGAAAGAGAAAATAAATTACCATCTGATTGACAAACGATTTCGGGCTTGAATCATCATTGATTCAAGCCCGAAGTCGTTTTGATATATGTGCAAAAAAAAATTGATTGTCATCCCGACAACCAATCTTCTGTTAACCTTAAAATCTAATACCATGAAAAACTCACTGCAAAATTACAAATTATTTTTCAAACTATGTTATACAACAGCAAAAAATATTTGCAGTTTAAAATCTTTTAACTATAGNCGGTTNAAATGTGAAAAAGTGTTGAGAAGATTGGGGTATTTCCGGGANTGTGTGAGGGNGGGGNNGNNNATCAANGTNTTATCTCTTGTCAAGAGAGGAGGTATAGACGTAAGAGGAGGAAGATTAGTTATTTGTAAAGCTGAGTGATATNGATTTGCTAAACATTGTGTGGAAGTGTTTGGCTAAAATTGAATATCTCAAAAAAAAGATCATTGCTTATGCGCTGAAATTCAAAAAATTCTTTATATCTTTGCACAAAATATCNCTCTCTTGACAAGAGNATGATATGCGGGGAATGAGTCTAAATGATTTTTCACAGGATTTTAAACCCTTACTACAGAATTGACTACTAATAAAATTTATATTTATGAAAGGACAATTACTACTGGTGCCAATGGCCGTAATGGCTGTGACGGCATCCGCAAGAGACTTCAGCTACGAGGGACTCACTTTCACAATTCTTGACGAGGCCGCCCATACAGCTATGGTGAAGGCCGGAACAGGATGGCCAAATCAGCCCGGCAACGAGGCAAAGGGNGATCTGGTGATTCCTGAGAAAGCCGTCGAGAAAGTCGGTGATACTGAAGTAACCTACGACGTGGTTGCTATCGGCAACAGCGCCTTCAACGGTTGCGGCTTCCTGACATCCGTAACGATCCCGGCTTCCGTAAAGACAATCGGCACAAGCGCTTTCTACAACTGCTTTGCCCTTAAGTCGGTGGCACTGCCCGCTACAGTAACGGAAATCGGTACAAACGCTTTCCAGGGATGTACAACCCTTGACGCGATCACACTGCCCACATCCCTCACGGCCGTNAGCAANTATCTTTTCGACGGATGCTCCGCCCTGAAGCAGATTGCTATCCCCTCGAATGTCACCTCGATCGGTTGCTATGCCTTCAATAAATCAGGACTCGAGAGCCTGACCATAGCACCCAACGTGAAGAGCGTGGCCTACAACGCCTTCAGCAACTGCTCCGCTCTAAAGACCGTGAATATCGAGAAATCTGCCGATCCCATTACCATCGGTTTCAATGTTTTCAAGGATTCCGCTGTCGAGACTCTCACCTTCGGCCGCAACAGAAACATGGCCGAGGAAGATTTCACTGCCCAGACACTCTGTGCATCCGTCAAGACAGTCACAATCGGTGATGACGTGACTGCCATACCCCCGTTGATGTTCAGCGACTGCGCCGCTCTCGAATCTATCTCCTTCCCTGCATCTGTAAAGGAGATCGGCTATTCNGCTTTCGCCGGCTCCGGACTTAAGGCCGTGACNATCCCCAACACCATCCTCACAGTAGNAAGAGATGCTTTCAGCAACTGCGAGTCTCTGAAGGATGTCACCATCGCCAAGAACGACAATGCGGATGATCCACTCCTTACTCTCGGCTTCAATGCTTTCGCCAACTCGAATGTGGAGAANCTTGTGTTCGAGCGCAATATCGACACCAATAATCAGGCTTATGTGCCCCAGCCNCTTGCCACAACAGTGAAGAGTGTGACTCTCGGCGATGNCATCACCGTGATTCCCGCAAGATTCTTCGACGGNTGCACNGAGCTTCAGAGCGTGANCCTCCCCTCGACTCTTGAGACAATCGNAGCCAATACTTTCCGGGGNTGCGCCAAGTTGGCGGCCATAGAGATTCCCGCCGCCGTAAAGACTATCGGCATAAGCGCTTTCGAGGATTGCCCCCTTCTCAANAANCTTACNTTGGCTGCCGCCGACGAGAAGCTCCTTATAGAGAGGAATGCCTTCAAGAATGCCGGCGTNGAGGTGTTCANNGCCGACCGNAACTGGGAATATGCAGTATATTATCCTCAGGCTGAAGGCTCCACAGAGGCGCCTGTCTGCATGGAGGCCTTCGCCACAACCCTCAAGGATGTGAAACTCGGTGATAAGGTTACGCAACTTCCCGCAAATGCTTTCCGTGGGAACGCATCCCTCACCGACCTTGTGCTTTCGCATGAATTGACCGTCATACCTCAGAATGCGTTCAATGGTTGCGCCGCTCTTCCCGGAATCACCTTCCCGGAGAAGGT
>JAAVDU010000008.1 GCA_014801605.1 Bacteroides sp. | reverse complement strand
GATTGTAAGTTTCCCCGGCGTCGAGGAAAAGTAGGGATGGTTGTACGGAGTCTCAAATACAAGATCCGTGTAATTTTCAACTTTGGTATCTTTATCCATAGGAGTAAGAGTTAGTCAGTGGAACAAAGTGGATTATAGTGGTGTAACGGATTAAAATTAAAATTATTTTACAACTCTGTGAAATAATTTTAATTTCTGTATCGTCTCCACTTCAACATCTGCTCCAACCGAGTCATATCGAGAATAGTGACGCAGAGTAGGAGCGGAGGGTGGGGGAGATGATGGTTTTGCGGGGTTTGAGGATTTGAAAATCATGTGTAATTGGTGAGTGGCGGCCCAATATTTGATTCTCACAGGCTTTAAAATCGGGTTGTTGTTGATTAAATATAAGATAATCAGTTATTTAAGTGATATATTCTAAGCTTGAGTATTTTGCTCAGATAAATTGATTGGGCAGATTTTATGCTCTTGAGGGTGGATCCGGGGGTATGGGTAGGGGATGAGTTTATAAAAATCGCTAAATGGGATGTCAATTACAGAAATTTTTGTATTTTTGCATTACCCTTCCTATGGCCACAATCCCCTTGCCGGGAGGTAGAGTAGGAGAGGGGAAGATGAAACGTGAGAAATTAAGATTTGAGCAATGATAAGTTTTGAGACAAAGAATGTAGAGATGCCGTTGATAGATCTCAGTCGAGTGAGCCGCTGGCTTGAAGAGGTAGCTGTCACTCACGACCGTCATGTGGGTAATATCAACTATCTCTTCTGCGATGATGAGGAGATTCTGCGGGTGAACCGGGAATTCCTTCAGCATGACTATTTCACCGATATCATCACATTCGATTATTCCTATCGCGACAAGATAGCGGGAGATATATTCATCTCGCTCGACACCGTGCGCTCGAATGCAGAGGAATTGGGGGTGGGCTACGACGATGAATTGCGCCGTGTGATAGCCCATGGAGTGCTGCATCTTTGCGGCATAGATGATAAAGGTCCCGGTGAACGCGAGATTATGGAGAATGCTGAGAATGAGGCATTGAAAATTTTCTGATGAAATGAAATTTGATTACGATGTTATTGTGATAGGGGCCGGTCATGCCGGATGNGAGGCGGCTGTGGCAGCCGCNCGACTCGGTGTGTCGGTGCTTCTNATCACCTCCGANCTCAATAAAGTGGCTCAGATGTCGTGCAATCCTGCTGTGGGTGGTATTGCCAAGGGTCAGATTGTAAGAGAGATAGATGCATTGGGNGGCCAAATGGGTATTATAGCCGATATCACCGCCATACAGTTCAGGATGCTCAACCGATCCAAGGGGCCGGCGGTATGGTCGCCCCGNGTGCAGTCAGATAGAGCGCGTTATATCGATGAATGGCGTAAAGTGCTGGAGAATACCCCCGGNCTCTCACTTTTCCAGGATATGGTGACAGGTTTTGAGTTTGAGGAGNCCGACGGCGAATGNGCGGTTTCGGGTGTGATTACAGCACTTGGCTTCCGATTCAATGCTAAAAAGGTGGTGCTTACGGCAGGCACATTTCTCAACGGCCTTATGCATTTCGGAGCCACGCAGATTCCGGGTGGGCGTATATCGGANCAGGCCTCCTTCGGGCTCGGGGAACAGCTTCGAGAGAAGGGTTTCACCGTGNTGAGGATGAAGACCGGCACTCCGGCCCGAATTGATTCCCGCAGCATCGACTTCTCCCTGACTACGCGACAGGATGGCGACGACAGGGTAGAGGCCGTTGAAATCGTCGATCCCNCACAAGAGACCGAGGTAGAGCTTATAGAGCGGGATTTTCATAAATTCTCATTTCTTCCCGAGGTNGGGCGGTGTCTGCGTCCGCGCAGCTGTTTCATCGTGCATACGAATCCCGAAGTGCATGAAATTCTCCAATCNAATCTTGATTCCTCACCACTTTACAACGGACAGATCAAGAGTATAGGGCCGCGCTACTGTCCAAGTATNGANACAAAGATAGTCACCTTCTCCGATAANGAGAGTCATCAGCTCTTCCTTGAGCCGGAGGGGGAGACGACGCATGAGTTCTACATCAACGGTTTTTCCAGCTCATTGCCATGGAAAGTGCAGCTTGATGCCTTGAGGAAAGTTCCGGCATTGCGCGACGTCCATTTCTATCGTCCCGGCTACGCCATAGAATATGATTACTTCGATCCTACCGGNCTGACTCACGATCTTCAGACAAAACTTGTGGGAGGGCTTTATTTTGCAGGACAGGTGAACGGCACCACAGGTTATGAGGAGGCCGCCGCCCAGGGATTGATGGCCGGTATCAANGCGGCCCTTTCCGTAAAGGGTGAGGATCNCTTTATCCTTTCACGCGATGAGGCATACATCGGAGTTCTTATCGACGATCTTGTCACCAAGGGTGTGGATGAGCCCTACCGTATGTTTACCTCCCGNGCGGAATACCGCATACTGCTGCGACAGGACGATGCAGATATGCGGCTCACTCCCCGTGGCGGGTCGATCGGTCTGGCNACNCCCGAGNGAGTTGCGGCAATGGAATCCAAGAGAGAGATGCGCGACAGTCTCATAGAATGGTGTGGAGCGTTTACTGTAAAGATGGGAGAGGGGATCAACAAATCACTTGAGGCGCTCGCTACNTCACCCCTTACGGCCTCCATCCGGCTTGTGGAGCTGTTGAAGCGACCGCAGCTCAACTTCCGGAATCTTTCGGCTATTATTNCCCGGCTCGCCACNCGTCTCGCCGAGATTCCTCAGGAGCGACGTGATGAGATTGTAGAGGCAGCCGAGATCCTTATAAAATATGAAGGNTATATAGCCAGAGAGCGGGAGCTNGCCGATAAGGCACGCCGCCTTGAGTATGTGAAGCTACCCTCCGATATGGACTACACCACNCTTACGGCACTCTCCACTGAGGCTCGTCAGAAACTGACGGCTATCCGTCCGGCCACGATAGGGCAGGCCTCCCGCATTCCGGGAGTGTCTCCGGCCGATATCAGTATTCTGCTTGTGCTTCTCCACAGATGATGCCGCAAGCGTGAANTTATTGAATGTGCCACGGAGCGACATACAATCTTGAAAGTAAACTTCCGTTTATACATTGGTAATAATTAATAAGATATAACTAAATTGTTCCACGTGGAACATCCGGACAGGTGGTCGGCGTGGATATTCGAACAATAACAATGGCAACTATGGAACTCGAAGAACTTAAATCCATGATCCGCGATGTGCCTGATTTTCCTTCGAAGGGGATAATCTTCCGCGACCTCACGACTATGCTGAAGAATGGGGAGGCACTCAAAGTGATGAGTAAAGAACTGGCCACTCTCTACGAAGGGAAGGGTGTGACCAAGGTGGTCGGTATAGAATCNCGCGGTTTTATCGGAGGCAGTATCCTTGCATATGAGTTGGGATGCGGTTTTGTTCCGGCTCGTAAGCCGGGTAAACTCCCCTCCGTCACCGTCAAGAAAGCTTACGCCAAGGAGTATGGCGTCGACACTATCGAGCTGCACAGCGATGCGATCAAACCTGACGATGTNGTGGTGATACACGACGATCTTCTCGCTACCGGCGGCACTATGGAGGCCTGCTACGAACTTGTGAAGAGTATGAACCCGAAGAAAATTTACATTAATTTCATCGTGGAGNTGACAGCCCTCAACGGCCGTGACAACCTTCCGGCAGATTGTGAGGTGACCACACTGCTGAAGTATTGAGCGGAGCGGCTGCAACGCTCTTGATTTCGATATCATCGGGGAGGCTCGCGCAGGCGATGCCTCCCCGTCTGTTCTTTGATTCCGACATTCCAGACTGAAAAATTATGATTACAGAAAATATCAACCTGCCTGCTGCAAGCCNATCGNCCGATCTNCCGGAAGCGATCCCGGAGAGGGATGCGCCCGATGCCGGGAGNCCTGATATCCTCAAGGATACCGGAAGGGATATCGATAAATCCGGGAAATTCGAGCTGGAGTTCACTCCCGACAGAACCCGCGACGACCTCCTTCACAACCGTCCCGGTCAACATCTCCGTGAGAAGATACTCAACCTTCCCGACTCCCCCGGAGTGTATATGTATATCGACCGCAACGGCAAGGTCATTTACGTCGGGAAGGCGAAGAGACTGAAGAGGCGTGTGTCGTCATACTTCAACCGCCGTCACGACGTCACCCGCACGAATCTCCTTGTGCGCAATATCGTCGACATGCGTTTCATCGTCGTAGCCTCCGAGCAGGATGCCCTCAATCTTGAGAATGCGATGATAAAGGCATATCAGCCCCATTACAACGTGCTTCTGAAGGATGATAAGTCATACCCCTGGATTGTGGTCACGAAGGAACTTTATCCACGTGTCTTCATGACCCGAGAGAAGGGGATAGAGGGTAAATACTATGGTCCCTACAGCAATCAGCAGGCGGCGAAAGTGGTGCTTCAGCTCATACGCGACGTATATCCTCTGCGAAGCTGCCGGCATCCTCTCGACGAGAAGGGGATAGCACGCGGCAAGTTCAGGCTCTGCCTCGACTATCATATCAAGAAATGCAGCGGTGCATGCCGCGGCCTGATCTCACCCGAGGCCTATGGGGAATATGTGGCGCAGGTGAGGCAGATCCTCAACGGCGAGACGGTGGTGCTTGAGAATTATCTGAAAGGGGAGATGCAGCGACTCAGCGAGCTTTGGAAATTCGAGGAGGCGCAGATGGTGAAGGAGAAATATGAGATCGTCAGGAGCTACAACGCCAAGTCGGTGATCGGACGTCCCGACGAGGAGGATGCCGATATGTTCGCTTACGATGAAACGGGCGATACGGCTTTCGTCAACTTCATGCACATCCATCACGGAGCCGTGGTGCAGAGCCTGAACATGGAGTTCCGTCGACGCCTCGCCGAGACTCCGGAGGAGATCCTTTCGATGGCAATGGGGGAGGTGGCCCGTCGTTTCTCGCGCGAATACAAGACCGTCATCGTTCCCTTCCTCCCTGACGTGGAATTCAAGGGGGCTGAATTCGTCATTCCCAAACGTGGCGACCGAAAGAAGATGCTTGAGATCGGCATGAAGAATGTGCGCCAGTATATGGCCGACAAGGAGAAGATGGCGGAGAAACTTGATCCCGAGAGGGGGGTGGTGAAACTGATGGAGCAGATGAAAAGTGATTTCCGGCTCAGTGTGGAGCCGCGCCATATAGAGTGTTTCGACAACTCCAATATACAGGGCACAAATCCTGTGGCGAGCTGTGTGGTGTTCAGAGACGGCAAGCCTTCGAAAAAGGATTACCGCCATTTCATAATAAAGACAGTGGTGGGGGCCGACGACTTCGCCTCGATGAAGGAGGTGCTCCATCGCCGCTATTCCCGCATGATGGCCGAAGGGGAGCCTTTGCCTCAGCTTGTGGTGGTGGATGGCGGAAAGGGTCAGCTCAGCGCCGCNGTCGAGGCATTCGATGAAATGGGGATTCGCGGNGAGGTGGCGCTTGTGGGTATCGCCAAGCGTCTTGAGGAGATTTATTTTCCGGGCGACACCCTCCCGCTATATATCGATAAGAAGAGCCGTAGCCTGCAGGTGGTGCAGCATCTGCGCGACGAGGCCCACCGGTTCGGCATCACCCACCACCGTCTGCGCCGCTCGAAAGGGCAGGTGCGCAGTGAGCTCGATTCCATAAAGGGGATAGGAGAGGTGTCGGCAAAGGCGCTCATGAAGGAGTTCAAGAGTGTGAAGCGTATCTCCGAAGCCCCGAGGGANGAGCTTGAGAGAGTGCTCGGCGCAGCCAAAGGGGGGATAGTCTACGCTCACTTCCATCCCTCTGCCGAGCCCTCCGTTCCCTCCGGCCAGAAGGAAATATTGACTCCCGAAAAAGAATAATCCCCCTGAAGTGTGTTATACTTTATAGAATCAGTTTACGAAAAGCGTTTCCAGATTATGAAGAATAAGAATACAAGAGGGGACTCCGGTGCCCGTATAAAGAAGANGGAGCTTCAGGAGCGAGTCCTGAATTTTCTTGAAAAGGAGAGCCGCCAGGCTTTCAACTATAAGCAGATTGCATTTGCGGTGGATGCCACAAGTGTGGCCAACCGCATGGATATAATCAACCTTCTCGAAGAGCTCACTGCAGCCGACCTTATCCAGGAGGTGGCGCTCGGCAAGTATAAGGCCATCTCCAACAGAGGCACAGAGAATGTGGGTCTCTTCGTGCGCCGCAGCAACGGCAAGAACGGCGTGATGATCGACGACGAGCTCATCATGGTGGCCGAACGCAACTCCATGCACGCCCTCAACGGCGACAAGGTGAAGGTAGAGATCTCGGCACGCCGCAAGGACAAAGAGCCCGAGGCAAAGGTGATCGAGATAATCGAGCCGAAAGATCAGGTGTTCATCGGCACCCTCAATGTGGAGAAGAACTACGCCTCGCTTGTCACCGACTCCAAGTTCCTCGCCGCCGACATCATCATTCCGCGTTCGAAGCTCAAGGGTGGAAAGACCGGCGACAAGGCCATAGCACGCATCGTGCAGTGGCGCGACGAGGAGATGAATCCGCGCGGAGAGGTGGTAGATATCCTCGGAAGGAAAGGGGAGAACACAGCCGAGATGCATGCCATTCTGGCCGAGTTCGGACTCCCTTACAAATATCCCGAGAATGTGGAGAAGGCGGCTGCCAAGATCGACGCCGGCATCACTCCCGAGGAGGTGGCCCGCAGAGAGGACTTCCGNGGTGTGACTACATTCACCATCGACCCNCGCGATGCGAAAGACTTCGACGATGCCCTCTCAATCCGCCAGCTTGCCAACGGCAACTGGGAGGTGGGTGTGCATATCGCCGACGTCACCCATTACGTGCATCCCAACACAATCATCGACCGTGAGGCNCAGGAGAGGGCCACATCGGTGTATCTTGTCGACCGCACCATTCCGATGCTTCCGGAACATCTGTCCAACGGCATCTGCTCCCTGCGTCCCGACGAGGAGAAGCTTACATTCTCCGCCATATTCGAGATGGATGCAAAGGCCAACGTCATCAACTACCGCATAGGGCGCACCGTCATCAAGTCAGACCGGCGCTTCACCTACGAGGAGGCGCAGGAGATAATAGAGACCGGCAAGGGTGATTTCGCCAAGGAGGTGCTCACACTCGACCGTCTCGCCAAGGAGCTCCGCCGGCGCCGCTACGATGCCGGCGCCCTGGAGTTTGACCGTGCCGAGGTGCGCTTCGAGATCGACAAGACCGGCCACCCCATAAGCGTCTACTTCAAGGAATCGAAAGATGCCAACAAGCTCATCGAGGAATTCATGCTTCTGGCCAACCTCACCGTGGCCGAGTCGATAGGGAAGGTGCCCAAGGGGAAAAAGGCGAAGGCGTTCGTCTATCGTGTCCACGATAATCCCGATCCCGAGAAGATAAGCAACTTCTCCCAGATAGCACTCCGCTTCGGCCACAGGGTGAAGACGGAGGGCTCAGCCAAGGAGGTCAACAAGAGCCTCAACCGTCTGCTCAAGGATGTGAAGGGGAGAGGCGAGGAGAATATGCTCGCCATGCTGGCCATCCGCAGTATGGCGAAGGCTGTCTACACCACCGACAATGTGGGNCACTACGGTCTTGCACTCGACTACTACACCCACTTCACCTCCCCCATACGCCGCTATCCGGATATGATGGTACACCGCCTNCTCGCCAAGTATGCCGAGAGNAACCGCTCGGCCGACAAGATGAAGCTTGAAGACCAGTGCAAGCACTCCTCCGATATGGAGCAGCTCGCCGCCAACGCCGAGCGGGCCTCCATACGCTACAAGCAGGTGGAGTTCATGCGCGACCGTCTCGGGGAGATTTACACCGGTGTGATCTCCGGAGTGACGGAGTGGGGATTCTATGTGGAGCTCGACGAGAATAAATGCGAGGGGCTTGTGCCTGTGCGCGACCTCGCCGACGACTATTACGACTACGACGAGAAGAACTATTGCCTCATCGGCCGGAAGTATCACAACAAATACACTCTCGGCGACATCGTGAGGGTGCAGGTGGCGCGCGCCGACCTCGAGAAGAAACAGCTCGACTTCGCCCTGATCACCGACGAGGGGAATCCCAACAAACCGATCGAGGAGAAGAAAAGCCGTAATCCGCGCCACAATCCCAAAGACAGAAAGACACGCAGCCACGGCGGCAACCAACGCCGGGGCAAGACAAAGAATAAATAATACGGATATAGAATGACCGACCGAACATTGAAGTCACTTATAGGCGGAGTCGCCCTCCTTGCGGGGGGTGGCGCCGCTTTTGCCGCTAATGACGTGGTGGTGGCCACCGATGCCTACACATGGCGCGGCGATACATTATATCAGGATGAGTTCAAGGCATGGGCCGTGAGTCCGGAGGAGATACGTTCCACCTATAAGGGGCGACCCGGATATTTCATGCCCGTAGATCAGGTGTGGCGGCGTAAGAACGACCTCACCGCCTATCCCCGTGTGAGCGGCGGCAATCCCCTTATGAACGCCGTCTACAACATGGGACTCGACGAGATGGTCAATGCAGTGGAGCCCGACACCACACTGCGCACCGGCAAGGAGTGGGCAGGGGTGTGGACCCGCGACGTGAGCTACTCCATCATCCTCTCCATGGCCGCCCTGCAGCCCGAGGCATCGATGATATCGTTGATGAAGAAAGTAAATCCGGAGGGGCAGATAATCCAGGACACCGGGAGCGGCGGAGCCTGGCCAATCTCCACCGACCGCATGATATGGACCGTAGCCGCCTGGGAGATCTACAAGGTGACCGGCGACAGAAAATGGATAGAGAGGGTGTTCCCCATTGTGGAGCGCTCCCTGGCCAAGGATGCGGAGACGGTGGTTTCTGAAAACGGGCTGGTGAAGGGGGAGACCTCCTTCATCGACTGGCGCGAGCAAAGCTATCCGCGCTGGATGCAGACCGTGGATATATCGCAGAGCGAGGCCATGGGCACCAACGTGCTCTATGCCGCCGCCCTCAACGCCGCCTCGGAGATGGCCTCACTTCTCGGGAAGAAGAGGGAGGCCGCGCGATATAAGCTCGAGGCCTCGAATCTCGCCCAGGCCATCGACAAGACATTCTGGATGGATGATAAAGGGTATTATGGAATGTACACCTACGGCCGCGACAGCAAGATCCTCAACCCGCGTGCCGAGACTCTCGGNGAGGCGCTGGCCATCCTCTACGACATAGCNCCGAAAGAGAGGCAGAAGTCGATTTCCGAAAATAATCCCGTCACCAAATTCGGGCCGGCCATATTCTATCCCCAGATAGCCGATATGCCCAACTACCACAACAACGCCCTCTGGCCCTTCGTGGCCTCCTACTGGACCCTCGCGCAGGCCAAGGCCGGCAACGAGCAGGGTGTGCTCGAGGGTATAGGGAGCGTGGTGCGTCCGGCGGCTCTCTTCGCCACCAACAAAGAGAACTTCAACCTCGACAACGGCGATATCTTCACCGAGCTCAACTCCTCGAATATGCTCTGGAGCCTCGCCGGCAACATAGCACTCACCAATCAGGTGCTTTTCGGCATACACTTCGAGAAGAACGGTCTGCGCATCGAGCCCTTCATTCCGGAAGCTCTCGGAGGGGAACGCACACTCTCCAACTTCCCGTATCGCGGNGCACGTCTTAATATCACCGTNGACGGCTACGGCGACCGTGTGAAGAGAATGACGGTCAACGGNAAGAACTTTTATCCCGAGAAGGGGAAGGTGATTCCGGCCAAGATGCTCAAGGGGGATGTGGATATACATGTGGAGATGGCCAACGAGCCTATCGCACCAATGAAGCTTAACCGTGTGGCCAATTCCAAGGCGCCCTGGACCCCCTCCGCATGGCTGGAGGCCGGAGAGCTTCCGGCCGGTAAGGATGGGCCGTTGCTCAATCTCTTTGTGTGGAATCCCCTCGAGTATATAGCCGAGTATATAGTGCTCTGCGACGGCCGGGAGGTAGGGCGCACGCGCCAGACNAGCTGGCCGGCCCTCACGGAGGGTGAGTGGCAGGTGATCGGTGTCGCCTCCGACGGCACNGAGAGCTTCGCCTCCGAACCCCGCAGCAACCGTAGCCGGAAGGTGTATGAGATGTCGGCCGAGAGAAGCACGATGACCTCTCCGGAGGTATCTTATCCTGCGGCAAAGGGTGTGGAGGGTTGGCANGGCACAGGATTTGCGGAGACCGACAAGAGTGTTCCCGCCCTCGCCGTTATAGATATTCCCGCCACAGGGGATGGCTCCCCGGCTCTCTATACGCTCTCTTTCCGCTATGCCAACGGCAACGGNCCGGTCAATACGGAGAACAAGGCGGCCATACGCAGTCTTTATGTCGANGGCAAGGATGCGGGCACTATAGTGCTTCCCCAGCGAGGAGTGGCCAACTGGAACGACTGGGGAGAGAGCAATAAGATCCGTGTGGAGCTCTCGCCGGGTCGTCATGAGGTGAAACTGGTGATGAATCCCGAGGATTCGAACATGAATCTNACCACAAATCACGCCTTGATCGACAGAATAATTGTTGAAAAAGTGTTAAAATAATTGAGTAGAGTCCGTATCCCTGATGCGGACTCTTATTCTTGATANTTAGATAAATAGTAAAATGGAGGGATTTTGGAGGGTGGAATAAAGTGTTAAAATAAGTGAAAAATGGCCTTGAAATTTGGTCAGTTTGGAAGAAATATCTAATTTTGCATCGGGTGAGTTCTTCACGACTTGCTCCCCGTAAATCCCCCAGGTCTTGACCGAAGCAAGGGTAGCGGGTTGAGCTGTGCGATGTAGATCGCTCGCCCTTTTGCCTCTTTAGCTCAGTTGGCCAGAGCACGTGATTTGTAATCTCGGGGTCGTTGGTTCGAATCCGACAAGAGGCTCAAAAGAAATGCTGCTTGCAGCATAGCGTTGAATGTTTTTCATAATTTTGTTTTGGCGGCGTGTTTGTGAAAGCATGCCGTTTTTTTTATTCTCTCCTCAAGACAACGCCTTATTCATTAACGCTTAATATGGACTTTTAAGTATGTACATCTCCAATATAACTTTCGTGCTTCATCCCGAAGAGAGGGACCGTTTCCTCTCCTGGCTGCGTTCCGATCTTATTCCCGTCCTCTTCAATCCCGAATCTCCCGCACGCTCTCCGCGTGTGCAGACTGTCGTGGAGGTGGCCGGACAGGTGCCCGATTCCTCCCACGGCCTCAGCATTGCCCTTCAGGCTGAGTTCGACTCTGTGGCCGATGCGCATCTCTGGACCGACAATTTCCTCCATCCTGCGGCCGGAAAATTCACCGCCGCGTTCGGTCCCGAAGCTCTCTATTTCCAGACTCTCCTCGAGACTCTCCCGCTATGATTCCCGACAAGGATGTGTCGATGCGCGGCAATCTTGAATACGACCGCATCATAATGGGTATCGACCCGGGCACCAACGTCATGGGCTACGGTGTGCTCGGAGTGAAGGGGAAGAAGCCGGAGGTGATCGTCATGGGGGTGATTCAGCTCAGCAAATTCGAGAGCCATTATCTGCGCCTCGCCCGTATATTCGAGCGTGTCACAGGTCTCGTCGACCAGTATCTCCCCGATGAGCTGGCCATCGAGGCCCCCTTCTTCGGGAAAAANGTCCAGTCGATGCTGAAGCTCGGGCGTGCGCAGGGTGTGGCCATGGCCGCCGCCCTCTCGCGCGACATCCCTATATCNGAATATGCCCCCCTCTCCATAAAGCAGGCCGTCACAGGGAGTGGCGGAGCCTCNAAGGAGCAGGTGGCGANNATGCTCCGTTACATCCTCAAGATTCCTCAGGAGAATATGCCGAAACTCCTTGANGCCACTGATGCCCTTGCCGCGGCTCTCACCCATTTCTATGAGTCGGGGAAGCCGAAGGTCGACAAGGGAGCCTCATCATGGGAACAGTTTTTACGTCAGAACCCCGGGCGTATAGCCCCCCGGCGCCGTTGATGAGTAAATTTTTTGCACGGAGGGATGGTTCTTTTAGAAATTTTCTATAACTTTGTGGTGTAAGGTCATGCATCGCTTCCCCCTATCCGAGGCGATGCGCAGTTCCGACATTTATACGATACACATACAAAATATACAAAGTTATGGACAGATACCAGAAAGCTATTGCAGACAGNAAGGTGCTCGCCGACGATGCCGCCGTGGCTGCCGAAGTCAGGAAGATTGTAGAGAAAGCTCCCGAATACGCCTCTCCGGAGGTGTGNCAGCTGTTGTTCAGTTCAATCGACCTCACCACNCTCTCCACTGAAGACAGCCAGGAGAGCGTCACAGCCTTTACCCGCAGAGTCAACGATTTCGACAATGAATATCCGCAGTTCGGCAATGTNGCCGCCATATGCGTCTACAGTAATTTCGCCGAGGTGGTCAGCTCGAATCTTGAGGTGACAGGTGTGGATGTGGCTGTAGTGGCCGGAGGCTTCCCCTCAAGCCAGACCTTCACCGCCGTGAAAGTGGCCGATGTGGCTCTCGCCATTGCAGGGGGGGCCAATGAGGTGGATGTGGTGATGAATCTCGGATATTTCCGCGATCGTAACTTCGANGAGCTCTGCGACGAACTCATCGAACTCAAGCACACAGCCAAAGGGGCGAAGCTGAAGGTCATTCTCGAGACNGGAGCCCTGAAGACCGCCGAGGCCATCAAGGAGGCCTCCATACTCGCCATGTGGAGCGAGGCCGACTTCATCAAGACNTCCACAGGGAAGATATATCACGGAGCCTCTCTCGAGGCCGCTTATGTGATGTGCTCATGCATCAAGGAATATTTCCAGCAGACAGGGCGTAAGGTAGGCTTCAAGGCCGCNGGCGGAATACGCACCGCCGAGGAGGCTCTGCAGTATTATGCCGTGGTNAAGGAGGTGCTCGGCGACGAATGGCTCAATCAGGATCTCTTCCGCATCGGCGCGAGCTCCCTGGCCAATAATCTTCTCTCCACTATGACCGGCGAGGAGACCAGATTCTTCTGAGAATTTCATTAATCCTGACAATATGAGACATAATCGGCTTTTCACTGCCGTGTTGGCCGCACTGATCGCTGTCGGTGCGGCCTTTGACGCGTCTGCCCAGGGGAAGAAGCGTTATCAGATGTTCGGAGTGGCTTTCTACAACCTTGAAAACCTATTCGACACCATCAACAACAACGGCAAGTATGACCTTGAGTTCTCCCCCGAAGGGAAGAACAAATGGGACGGCAACAAGTACCGCTCCAAACTCAACAATCTATCGTATGCCATCTCCCAGATGACCACCAAGACCACCCCNATGGGTCCGGCCATAATCGGAGTGAGCGAGATCGAAAACCGTTCGGTGCTCGAAGATCTTGTGGCGCAGGACGCCATNAAGAACTGGAACCTTCAGATTGTGCATCACGACTCCCCCGATGCGCGCGGAGTGGATGTGGGTCTGCTCTACAATCCCCGCTTCTTCAAGGTGCAGAATGTCACCAACCACCGCCTCGTGGTGCCTGAGCTNCCTAAGTTCAAGACCCGCGACCAGATGTGTGTGGTAGGCTCTCTCGGCGGCGCTAAGGTAGGGGTGATTGTAAACCACTGGCCGTCGCGCCGTGGAGGGGAAAAGGAGAGCAGCTGGCTGCGCGAGGCCGCCGCGGCCCTCTCCCGTCAGATTGCCGACTCCCTACTCTCCACCGATCCCGATATGGGTGTGATCGTGCTCGGCGACCTCAACGACGATCCCTTCAACAAAAGCTGTGCCGAGGTGCTCGGCGCCCGCAAGAAGGCCGGAGATGTAAAGAAGGGGGAATTCTTCAATCCCTTCTGGGAGAAACTCGACCGTGGGTTCGGCTCGTATGTATATCGCGGCTCNTGGAATCTCTTCGACCAGATTGTGGTCAACAAGAATCTCCTCGACGGTAAGCCCGGGGTGAAATTCTATGGCGCGGAGGTGCTCAACAAGCCATTCCTGAAGCAGGACGACGGCCAATACAAGGGGTATCCCCACCGCACATTCTCCGGCGGAGTATGGACCAACGGATATTCCGACCATTTCCCCACAGAGATCTTCCTTATCAAGGAGGTGGAATGAGCCGGGCCATTGCTTTGAATATGATGTAACTAAACTATCAATCCTACCTATAACCACACATGAAAAAACTGTTTATGCTGATTCCGGCTTTCCTTACCGGACTGGCAGCCTCGGGACAGAATGCAGCTCCCGCCACGCCGTCAAGCCCCGGAAGCCAGGAGGAGTTCAATCTCAACAGCGACGATTTCATCTTTGATGAAGAACAGATTGCCGACGATGAGGGACTCATCCAGTCGGTGGGGACCATCCAGGGTGCCACCGACGATGTGTTCTATCAGATGGCCAACTACAACTTCTCGATACTCTATTACCGTCAGCGCGGCCTTGATCAGAACTGGCAGTCGGTGTATGTCAACGGAGTGAATTTCAACGATCCTATGCGTGGAAATTTCTCCTTCTCCAGCCTCGGAGGGCTCACATCGAGCGCTTTCCGCAGCAAGGCCACCGATATAGCCATGGCTCCCGCCGCCTATGCGTTCGGAAGCATCGGAGGCTCGCAGAACTACACCACCTACGCCTCCGACTATGCCCCCGGCTTCAGAGGTAATGTATCTTACACCAATTCGGCCTATATGCTCCGCGCCATGCTCCAGTATTCCACAGGAGTCAGCCGCAACGGATGGGCATTCTCAGCCTCCGTCATAGGCCGCTACGCTCCCGAGGGTGTGATAGAGGGGACATGGTACAACTCTCTGGGCTACTCCCTCTCCCTGCAGAAGATATTCAACAATCAGCACAGCCTCAACCTCACCACATGGGGGGCACCCACACAGCGCGCTACGGCCGGAGCCACCACACAGGAGGCCTACGACCTCTCCGGCTCAAACCTCTACAACCCCTCCTGGGGCTGGTTTAACGGCAAGAAGCGGAGTGCGCGTGTGAATACATCCTACGACCCCTCCCTTACGCTCAACTGGGTGTGGAAGCCAAGTCTCGGCACTACCCTCAACACCGCCCTCGGCTTCCGTCACAATGCCTACGCATCCACCCGCCTAAACTATTACGGCTATAGCCCCGCACCCGATTATTACCGCAATATGCCCTCTTTCTGGGCTCCTACGGCCAATCCCACAACCGATCCGGAGCTCTACAATGCCCAGATGGCTCAATATGACTATATCACCGACCTCTGGCGCAACAACGAGAGTGTGCGCCAGATCGACTGGGACGGCATATATCAGGGCAACCTCCTCAACCGCGACAACTACGACCGCGACCCGCAGTGGGCCGGACAGTCGAGCACCGTCCTCGAGGAGAACCACAGCAACTTCACATCCTGGATGCTCAATTCGGTGATCAACCACCGTCTAAACAGCAACATGACCCTCCAGGGGGGTGTGAGCCTCAACTACACCGATGCCCATTACTACAAGACCATGGCCGACCTCCTCGGCGGTGAGTTCTGGCGTGATATCGACACCTACTCGGAGCGCGACTTCGGCCACTCCACCGACATTCTCCAGAACGACCTCCGCAATCCCGACCGCCTCGTACGCGAGGGTGATGTATTCGGCTATGACTACAACATACGTCAGCTGACGGCCCGCGGCTGGCTCCAGAACCAGATCAACACCACCCACTGGGATGTGAACTATGGCCTGGAGCTCTCCTACACCAATTTCATGCGTTTCGGCAATATGCAGAACGGTCGCGCCCCTCTCAATTCATACGGAGCCGGAGAGCGCCACACCTTCGACAATGCCGCCGTGAAAGCGGGAGCCACCTACAAGATAGACGGGCGCAACTATATCACGGGCCACGCCTCCTATGGCACACGCGCCCCGCGTCCCTACGATTCCTATGTGTCGGCACGCATCAAGGATGATGCCGTAAAGGGGCTTAAATCAGAGCGCTTCCTCTCCGCCGACCTCTCCTACACATGGAACTACAGCCGTTTCCGCGGCTCTGTCACCGGCTACTACACCAAGGTATGGGATGCTATCCGCCACACCGGTTTCTTCGACTACGACCTCATGTCGTTCATGAACTATGTGGTGTATGGCATGCAGACTGAATACAAGGGTATCGAGGTCGGCCTCGAATATAAGATCGCCACCGGTCTTTCCGTCTCTGCGGCCGCCAACTATTCACGTTATCAGTATAAGAACAACCCCATGGGTGTGCGCAGCTACGAGAACGGCGCCGAAGATGATATCGAGCGTCAGGTGTATCTCCGCAACTACCACATCGGCTGCACACCCCAGCAGGCCTACAGCCTCGGGGTGGACTATAACATCAACCGCTGGTTTTTCAACGTCAACGCCAACTGGATGGGCGACAACTACTACGACGTCTCATATGCCCGCCATGAGGAGATGCCCGGTCTCTGGAAATTCTGCACATCCGAAGAGGAGTACATCGCCCGCCGCGACGAGATCACCGCTCAGGATAAGCTCAAGGACTGCTTCGTGATGAACCTCTCCATCGGCAAGATGATCTATACCCGCTGGGGCGCCCTCAACTTCAATGTGTCGGTCAACAACTTCCTCAACAACCGCAACGTTCAGGTACGCGGCTGGCAGGATGGCAAATTCGACTACACCAACTACAATATCTCGAAATATCCCAATAAGGTTGTCTACGCGCAGGGCGCTCGTGTCTTTGTCAACGTAGGCATCCGCTTCTGACCTTATCACACAATGAGAATAATCGGAAAATATATAGCGATGGCCGTAATGGCTGTCACGGGGCTATCAGCCTGCACCGGCGATTACGCACAGCCCCCCGTCCCCGTCCCTCCCGGTGGAATCGAGAGCATCGGCACCGGAGAGTGGGATAATCCCATGAGTGTATACCAGGCCTCGCTCGGGGCCGTCAACGAGAATCTTGACGAGGATCCCTGGGTGAGCGGATATATCGTGGGCTGGATCGACGTCGATGTCACCAACGTCATGAACGAACTTTCCACCCGCTTCACAGTGCCCGCCACCGTAGCCACGAATATGGTGATGGCCGCCACTCCCGACGAGACCGACTGGAGCAAGTGCATATCCGTGCAGCTCCCCTCAGGTCCTGTACGCAACGCCCTCAACCTTCATGATCATCCCGAGAATCTCCATGCTTTCGTCACCATCCAGGGGACTACCGGCTCGAAATATTGCTCGGTATATGGCGTGCGCTCCGTGTCGGCCTACACCTGGGAGAAAGTGGGGATAGAGCCTGCGAAGCCCCTTCCGCCGGCCGTGTTCCGTAAGGCGTCGTCGGTGGTCTCNGGCCGAAACTATGTGATGGTTGCCTCCGGCAACAAGCTGGCTACCCCCGTGCAGGGGACATACGGCTGGATGTACACCGAGGATGTCACTCCCGTCAACGATGAGCTGTCGTTCAAGAGCGCGTCGAGCTTCTTCACCTTCACCGCAGTGGAGGGTGGGTTCACCATCGCCCAGCCCGACGGCCGCTACCTGTATATGACAGGCACATACAACAGTTTCAATCTCACCGACAACGCCGGTGAGGCCGGCACACTCTTCACCGTCACTCCCAACGCCGACGGCACATTCTCCATCGAGAATGTGGAGATGAAGAAGACCATACAGTACGATCCACAATATGGCAGCTTCGGCGCATATTCCGACTCGCGCGGTGTGCTCCCGGTGCTCTATGAGGAAGTGCAGTCCGAGTAATCCTCCCTTTTTTTAACCGCTTAAAGAAATGAAAAAGAATATATTATTGAATACAGCCCTCGCTGTGGCGGCCGTTGCCTCCCTGCAGGGCTGCCAGAACAGCTTCGACGATCCGGGGCTCGTGGTGCCGGAGGCAACCCTTCAGGCCAACACGACCCTCGCGGATTTCAAGAAGGCTTACGAGGAGGTCAACGCCTACAACCTCACCCCCGAGGACAATGTGATAATCCGGGGCAGGGTAGTGTCGTCTGACGCCACAGGCAATATCTATCAGAGCCTTGTGATTCAGGATGAGACTGCCGCTCTCCCTATCACGATACGTCGCGCAAGCCTCTACACCGACTATCATCTCGGTCAGGAGGTGGTGGTGAATACCTCCGGNCTCTGGATCGGCAAATACAACGGCCTTATCCAGCTCGGCTGGCTCGGCGAGCCTTACAACGGGGAGGATCAGCTTACGTTCATGTCGTTTGCCGAGTTCTCCACACATACGCAGCTCAACGGACTCCCCGCGCCTCAGACCTCCTACATCCTTCCGGATGCTGAACGCCCCTCCGACAATATATACTGCCTTGTGGAGACTATCGATGCTCTCCCCACTGCCGGAGAGGAGATGTATCGCCTGCAGGGTCAGCTTGTGGAGTTCCGCAACGTCTCCTTTGAGGATGCGGGTGAGGTAACCTACGCCCCCTATCAGGAGAATGCCAACCGTTATCTCGTGCAGGAGGGGAACAGCCTGAAACTGACCGTGCGCAACTCCGGATATTCCACATTCTACAACGATATCCTTCCCGAGGGTACCGGCACAGTGCGCGGCATACTCTCATGGTATGGCGACGGCTCCTCATCCACAACAGGGGTGATCGGGGGATGGCAGCTTCTTCTGCGCTCCACCGACGATGTGATAATCGACTCACACGGCACGCATGAGGATCCCTACACCGTAGAGGAGGTGATTTCCTCCCAGAATACCGGTGTGGCCGGATGGGCCAAGGGATATATCGTAGGCTCCGTAATGGGTGGTGTAAGCAACG
Source organism: Bacteroides sp. (assembly GCA_014801605.1). Classification (GTDB taxonomy): domain Bacteria; phylum Bacteroidota; class Bacteroidia; order Bacteroidales; family Muribaculaceae; genus Lepagella. Next base: position 23,840 of record JAAVDU010000008.1, on the reverse strand, counting down.
CCACTGCCGCTGATGTGATATTCGGAGCGGATGCCGAGATGGACAACAACCTTGTCATCGCTCCTGCTCCCGACTGCACCGACTTCTCGCAGTGTGTGGTNGTGCTCCTGCCGCAGGGTAGCGATNTCCGTAAATATGGCAATCTGCTCGACAATCCCTCTGTCTATAAGAAGAGCATCCTGCTGCGTGGCGCTTTTGCTACTGTATTGGGGATGCCCGGCATAGCCGATAACGGCGGCACGGCGGCCGACTTCGAGATCGACGGCGTGGAGATAGGGGATAACCCCGTCACTCCTCCCGCCACTACAGGCTCAGGCACAGAGGCCGATCCCTACACTGTAGGAGCGGTGCTCGGCGGCCAGTCAGGCACATCGGTATGGACCCAGGGTTATATCGTAGGTTTCATAGCCGGTAAGTCGATCCAGGATGGCGCCGTATTCTCCAATGATGTGGCCGGAAAGGATTATACCAACACCAACGTGATCCTCGCCGCCACTCCCGACGAGACCGACTGGAGCAAGTGCATACCTATCCAGCTCCCCAATACGGCCAACCTGCGTCAGGAACTTGGCCTCGGCAACAATCCTGCCGCCTACAAGCGTCTGGTGAAAGTCTGCGGCGACCTTGAGAAGTATTTCGGTCAGGCCGGCGTGAAGAACCTTACCGCCTTCGCCTGGGTGGGCGATGCCCCTGTCACCCCGCCTGACACCCCCGACGAGCCGGGCACGNGTGTTGGCGACGGCTCTCAGGATAACCCCTTCGATGTGGCCTCCGTGGTCGACGGCTCTGCAAAGGGCTCCGATGTATGGGTCGAGGGTGTGGTGGTAGGCTATGTCGACGGCATGACCTATTCCGGAGCCACTTTCGGACTCCCNGNCGATGGAGCGTCATACACCAACACCAACATCCTTCTCGGCCCCTCGGCCGACTGCAAGGACCCCTCGAAGTGTATCCCCGTACAGCTCCCCAATACAGGCAATCTCCGCAAGGATCTCGGCCTTGGCAACAATCCGGATGCCTATCTGAAGACTGTGAAGCTGAAAGGGAATATCGAGAAATATTTCGGCCAGGAGGCCGCGATGAAGAGTATCTCTGAATACGTCATAGAATGAGACCCGCACTTCAGCTAACGATAGCCGCCTCCCTCTGCGCCCTGCAGGGGTGGGCGGCATATCCCGGGGGTTACTACGACCTCATGGATGGCAAGAGCCGTGAGGCGCTCAAGGCGGCCGCGAAGCTCTGNGTGCAGAACCATCAGCGACTGAACTATTCCGATCTCCCCGTATATTGGGAATTTTCCGACGTATATCCCGAGATGTATGAGAACGGGGCGGGGGATATGTGCAAGAGATGGTGGGATATGTATTCCGACAATATCTACCTCATCCTTCCGGGTCAGGCTGCGAAATCAAGCTTCTCCGCCAATAAGATGCAGCGTGAGCACGCTGTCCCCAAATCATGGTGGAAGTCGGGGGGGAGTGTAGAGTACACCCCCGCCTACAGCGACATGTGGAATCTCTACCCCTCCGACGGTCCGGCCAATCAGGCCAAGCTCAACTATCCTCTGGGGGTAGTGGCCTCCGCCACCTTCGACAACGGCTGCACCCGCGTCGGGACAGCCACTACGGGTCAGGGTGGAGGCAGCGGAAGGGTGTTTGAACCTGCCGACGAGTATAAGGGTGATTTCGCCCGCGCTTTCTTCTATATGGCTACGGTCTACGACGATCTCCCCTGGGTGGTGACCTATATGTATGAGCAGAATGAATGGCCCACTCTCCAGCCCTGGGCGGTGAATATGCTCCTGCAGTGGTCGCGTCAGGATCCTGTAAGCCAGAAGGAGATAGAGCGCAACGAGGAGGTGGAGAAATCGCAGGGCAACCGCAACCCTTATGTCGATTTCCCTGAGCTNGCTGAATTTGTATGGGGCACGCGCACCGACGAGACCTTCCTCCTCTCCGAGCAGGGTGGACAGGTGACACCCCCTATCACAGGCGATCCGGAGATCACAGCCCCTGTCAACGGGGAGAGTCTCGATTTCGGNCAGGGGGCGGAGGGGCTTGCCTACACCCGTTCGCTACGCATCGACGGCGCAAATCTCACAAGCTCCCTCACGCTGCTCCTCACCGGCAAAGACCGCAGTATGTTCTCTATTCCGGCCACATCCATTCCGGCCGCCTCGATCAACACGGGTAACGGNTATCTCCTGCCGGTGATCTATTCCCCGACATCCGTAGGGGAGCATACAGCCACTCTTCTGCTTTACGACGGGGGTCTGCCCGACGGGCAGAGCATACGTGTCACTCTGCGCGGAGAGGGNTGCGAGAGGCCTGTCCTGACCGCTCTGACGGCCCTCCCCGCCACAGATATCACCGACACATCCTATACGGCCAACTGGACGGAGGCCGAGGAGGTAGTGGATTATTACCTTGTCAACAGGGTGCGTTATTACGGAGAGGGTGCGGAGCTCGAGATATATGAGAGTGCCGTCAACAGTATCACCTTCACCGACCGCGATCCCTCCATCGAGGAGTCGTATACGGTGGTTTCCGCACGTCTGGGCCTGATGTCGCCCACCTCCAACTCCGTTATTGTGGCCTCCTCCGGCCTTGAGAGCGTCATTGCTCCCACACCTCTGCTCATAGGGGTGGTGGATGATGGCTTCACTGTGATTATGGATGGAGAGAACACCGATATGCAGGTGTTCGACATATCGGGGCGCAGGGTGCTCCACGTTCCGGTAGTGGCCGGGGGCGACACCTTCCATCTCCCTCGCGGCATCTANATCGTGGTGACCAACGAATCGCCGCGTCCCCGCAAGATCATCATCCGCTGACGCTTCGGNGCGGCACGGTGAGACAGACATATATACATAGAACAAGGGCAACTCTGACGTCAGAGTTGCCCTTGTTCTATGAGTGTGGCTATGCGGTCGATTATCGCATCCTCCTCATTCTTGTCGGGATGGAAACCGCTCTTCATGTTCATGCCGAATATCTTCCCTATGGCCTGATAGAAACTTGCCCGGAAGCTTCCTAAGAAGGCTTTCACTATATGGTAGGAATCCTGGTCGGTCTCGCGGTTTATAAGCTTCAGGAGAATCTTCCCCTGGTTTTTGGTCATCTTCTTCACCACCGGCTTGTATTGCTCCACAATATCCTTCTCAAGCCTTTTCAGGTGTGCCTCGCGCGTTTTCTTGTCGGGGATGGTCTGGATATACTCGTAGGTCTCCGTAAGCGCTGAGAAGGCAAGTTTGGCGTAGGGGAGAGTCTTTCTCACATCCCTCACCGTCCTCCAGTAGAATTCCTCCTGTTTCTTGTTCTTGAAGCGCAGGGCCGGAAAGACGGTCACATCGTTGAACACCGTCATCCTCACCGTGTCGCCATATTCGTCGACAAATCTGTAAAATCCTTTGAAAGGCTGTACCTTCATCTCCACCACCTCCGGCAGGGCGAACAGTTTCGGCTCCTCCGCGCCNGCATGCTGTGCCGCTCCCCCCGAGAGCAGGAGGAGCGTCATNGTCAGTATGGTGAGCAGTCTTGTCATAGGCTTTCCGATAGATTGTATAGAAGCAGTGAGGTCTCGGGTCCGAGATTCATAAGGGTGTCGATTATCGATAGNGNGGGGTCGGCGCTCNCCTTCAGTTCCCCGGCTCTCTCTCGGGCGNCCGGAGGGAGGTCGGAGGGGAAAGCCGTCAGAAACGTCATCACATGCCTGTGGAGCCTCATGTTGAGCTCGGCAAGCGTTTCCGGCGGGTTGTCAAGGATTCTCCGCANCCCGGGCATCACATACTGGTAGTATGGNGCACGGCCATATCTGGCCTCGAGCGCCCCGAGATGCACGTGGGGCCAGTTGCCGTGGTCCGACAGTCGGATTCCCGATGCGTCGTGTCTCCCTTTCAGGCGTCCCGAGCCCCCCTCCACGGCGGCGCTGAGGAGCTGACCCCTTATGGCGGCGCGCACGAAATCCTTTCCCGATATGCCGAGCCGGCTGTTGGCGGAGGCTATATCCCCGCCGCTTCTCATGAAGGCGGCATACCAGCCGGGAGTAGGGAGATAGGGGGGTATGGCTGAGCCCCTCTTGCGGTCTACCATTTGTCGTCGGGATTGGCGTCGCGGAGTATGCGGTTCCAGCGTATCTTTCCGTCAAACAGACCCCTCTCCTCGTCGAAAGAGGCTATGATGAACATCGGGGAGCCCACGATATGATCCTCGGGCACGAAGCCCCAGTAGCGTGAATCGGCCGAGCGGTCGCGGTTGTCTCCCATCATCCAGTAGTAGTCCATCTTGAAGGTATAGTAGTCGGTCTGCTCTCCGTTGATATATATCTTCCCATCCTTCANCTGAAGGTCGTTACCCTCATACACACGTATTGCGCGCTCATACACAGGGAGGTTGTCGAGGGTGAGGTGAAGAGTTGCGCCGCGTTGCGGAATCCAGAACTCACCCATGTCGGGGCGTGTCCAGCCATAGTCGGCACCGAGAGGGAACATCCCGGAAAGATCAAACATCCCCATCTCGCTCTCGCGGGTAAGGGGGCCTGACACCTCGGGCCAGGTCTCTACCACNGCTTTCATCTCGGCAGTGAGGGGCACATCGTAATATCTGTTGCCGGTGATCTCCGAGGTGATGGGGGCTGTCCCTCTGTCGTCGAGGCGCACGCCGATCTCCATCCATTTCTCTTCGGGTATGGTGGCGCTCACAGGTATGATGTAGTTGAACTGCACGTTNTCGGGATCGGCTATAGCCTTTCCGTTGATGAAGACGGTGTCGTGGCGTATCGCGAGGCGCTCTCCGGGGAGGCCGATCGCCCGCTTCACATAGTTCTCGCGGCGGTCGACGGGGCGCCACACTATATCTCCGAACAGCGACTTGTTCTGCTCGATATACTGCCTCGGGTTCTCTATCCCGTTGCGGCGCAGGTCGTGGCAGATCTGATAATAGTCNGGATTCTGGATCTTGAGGGTCACGGTGTCGCCCTGCGGATAGTTGAACACCACGATATCCCCCCTCTTGATCTCCCTCAGGCCGGGGAGGCGGTGATAGGGGAGCTGGGGCTTGTCGATATAGCTCTTGGTGTTGATTATCGGCATGGTGTGTTGCGCGAGCGGGAAATGGAGAGGGGTCTGCGGCACCCGCGGGCCGTAGATGGTCTTGTTGACCCAGAGGTAGTCACCCACGAGCAGCGACTTCTCGAGGCTCGATGAGGGTATCTTGTAGTTCTGGCCGATGAAGGCGAATATGAAGTAGACGAGCACAAGGGCGTAGACAATGGCGTCGACCCAGCCCATCACCGTGCGGGTGGCCCCTTTCTTATCTTTCCACCATGTCCAGGGGATATAGGCGGTGATGTATATGTCGAGCAGCAACAGCCAGAAGAGTCCCAGCCAGGGATTCCCCATCCATATCACCCAGAGAAAGAATATCACCGACACCACGCCGAATCTTATCCAGCGTGTGGTCTTGATCTCCTGAATACGTTCGCGGAGGGTCTTCATCCCTTTGCGTGTCGGGTCGGCCTTCGGATTGGCCGGATCGAATTTCTTGGTCATCTCAGCTGGCGTTTTTTAGAATATACCGTTGGTGTGGGTCACGTCGGAGAGCATGTCGGAGATATTGAAGAATCCCTTTCTCCCCTTTATCCACTCTGCGGCCCTCACCGCACCGAGCGCGAAACCCTCGCGGCTCTTGGCTTCGTGGCTGATGGTGATCTTGTCGACCGATGAATCCCAGGAGATGATATGTGTGCCGGGCACCTCCCCCTCCCTCACATGCTCTATGGGTAGAGCCGAGGGATTCACTTCCTTCCCGGGCTCCGGTTCCTCCCAGCTGTCGAGGCGGGTCACGCTCTCCACGATATCCTCGGCAAGAGTGATGGCTGTGCCGGATGGATGGTCGAGTTTATGGATATGGTGAATCTCCGTCATCGCGGGGCGGTAGTCGGGGAAATTATCCATCACCTTGGCCAGATAGCGGTTGACAGCCATGAAGATATTCACACCGATGGAGAAGTTGGAGGCATACATCATGGTTCCCTCCCCCTTGGCGCACATATCGCGCANATCGGGAAGGGCGTCGAGCCAGCCGGTGGTGCCCACCACTACAGGCACTTTCGCCGCGAAGCAGTGGAGGATGTTGTCAACGGCTGTGCCGGGAGTTGTAAATTCTATGGCTGCGTCGGCGCTGCGGAAGGCGTCGGTGTTGAAGTCGGCCGTGTTGTCGGCGTCGATTATGCAGACTATTTTATGACCGCGCTCCTTGGCGATCTGTTCGATCATGTGGCCCATGCGGCCATATCCTATGATTGCCAGTTTCATCTGTATTGTTCTCTTTTTGTGATGTCGTTTCTATATAAACGCCGGGAGGGGCTGTTTTATTCAACTCTCCCTCTTTAAATTCTCTTTTCCCGTAATCATGCCGCTCCCTCAGTTGCAGCCGGCGGGAGCTTTCAGAATCCGAAGGCGATGTTGTCGATGTAGAGGGTGAGTCCCTCGGTGCCGATAAAGGGCTCTCCGCATGTCGACGAGGCCATCACCAGCACATGTGTGGGCTCTTCGTCGGCGGGAGCCCAGCCCACCTCCTCTACCGGCACGAGTTTCCCCTTAGAATTGCGTGCGTAGTAGGCACGCTCCCCCGAGAGGAGTCCCATCCAGGGTTTGTAGAATGATTCCCCGGTGATGTCACCGTAGTGGATAGGGAGCTCATGCCCCTTTGTCCAAGGTATGGAACGGTCATATCTCTCCCTCCCTGTCCCCACACGCCGGGCATAGAGCTTCCCGTTTGAATCCTCCCAGCGTTTCTGCAGAATCACATATACTTCGGCATTGTCGCGCCCCGGGAGGGTCTTCTTCGATGAGAAGCCGGTCGATTTAGTGCGGCTGTCAGTAGCGGGCATATCCACCTGAAAGTCGTAGACAAGTGCTTTCGGACGCTTCGTGTAGGGCACCCCCATCTCCATCTTGGAGAAGGGTCCCTTTGTGGATGATATCGGTTCGTAGACTCTCCCGAGGAAGAGAGTGCCCGCCACCATCACATCCATATTGATGAGTCCCAACACTTTCACCTCCTCCATCTTGGCCTCCATGCGGGCACAAGTGTCGCCGTTGCGGTCAAAGGGGGTCACGGTGTTGGAGCCTTTCACCACTCCCGACACCTTGGCGTAGACGTTGCTCGTGGCCCACGGCGACCCTCCGGCGTTCACATATGGCTTGTTACCCTCGATCTCTGCCGCAGGGGCTACTTCATAGATGGTCTTGTGGGCGCCTCCGATCACTTTCGATTCCGTGATGCCGCGTTTCACCCATTGTGAGAAGTCGGCGTAGCGTATCGGCTCGAGTGTGAGCGCGTCGGCGCCGAGCGAGGTGGCGAGGAGCANNANGGGGATCATGAGCCGCATGAGGAATGTGCGTGAATTCTCCTCGATGCGCGGGGTCAGATCCTCTCCTGCGAATGTGGATAGGCGGGTGATTATATCCTCTATCGGGGTGTCTGACTCATCTGTCTCGGCCAGCATCCGGTCGAGGGGGATATTCTTGAGCGAGGCTTCGTTGAACTGTGCTCCCGACGAGATCCACATCCCGGCGTCGGCAAGCATCCCGGCCACGGTGGGTTTCCCCCTGAATCCGTGTATCATCCATTTCTGAGTGGGTTTGAGGTCGCGCTTCAGTCCGATTATGATGTCGTGGGCGTGTACACAGTGTATCACAAGTGGCTTCCCCAATCTTTCCGAAAGGTCGATATGGCGTCGCATCACCTGCATCTGCCTGAAGAGGGGGCCCCCCTTGAGGAGGTCGATTCCACATTCCCCTATGGCAACCACCTGCGGGTGGGATGCCACATTCTCCAGAAGTTGCCATCTCTCCTCGGCGATATCATCCGTGGTGTCCCACGGATGTATTCCGGTGGAATAGAGCTGTCCCTCTACGGGGTTGAAATCCTCCGGCCTCACGCTGACCACCGCATTCGGCCGCGGAGCGCCGTGATGGGTGTGTATGTCAAGAATCTTCTCCATAATTATCTTGTCATTAAGTTCTTTTGTGTCTACGGAAGGGGATTCCGGTCAAGGCACGGGATCATATCCGCTTCCCCCCCAGGGATGGCATCGCGCTATACGCTTGGCCGCCAGAAGGCTCCCTTTCAGTGCGCCATGTTTCTCGATGGCCTCTATGGCATATTGGCTGCATGTGGGCTGATATCGGCAGGCCGCCGGAAGCATGGGGGATATTGCCCCCCTGTAGAAGCGTATGGGAAGTATAAGCAGGCGTTCGGCTATTGTGCTCATCTCTCATGGTTTTTTCTGTTGTCATATCCCGAAGCATATCCCGGGGAGGCCATATGTGCGAGCTGGTTGCCGAGCTTGGCAAGAAGAGCTTTCATCTTGCGTTCCACTGTCTCATAAGGGATGTTGGTGTCGGATAGATATATGAAGGCCAGCCCGAGGGTGCGGATCTTCGGATCAGCTGCCACAACCTCTTTCAGAGGCAGCCGGTTGAGGCGGTATGCCTCCCGGATCCTGCGCCTCATGAGCACACGGTCAACGGCATGGCGCCGTTTCCTCTTGGGGACAGTGATGAGCATCTGCAGAGGGTCGATCCGCTCAGGCACTTCGTTGCGGAAAGTCATCTCCAGCTCCTTCTCGTCAAGGATGCGCCATTTGAGCCTCAGCGGGAAGTCATAGAGAGAGTGACCCTCTTTGAAGAGTGACTCCAGAAGTGAGCGGTGGCGTAGTTTCTCCCCTTTGCGCAGAGTGAGGCGGGGGATGGGTGTGGCCATCTCCTCCTTCTGCCCGGATATCTCATTGGCGGTGTTGTTCATATCGCAAAATTACAAAAAAACTCGCGCTTTGCAAAATCCCCGGATTGAAAGGATTCCCGGCGGGGTCAACTTGTCGCTATGATTTTGTCATGTCGCGCGGATGTTATATATTTGCATCCTAAACAATGGGAATCGCATTCTCAACTATCTGAATTATGGGAAAAGATCAGACCGTACTGTTTCATTCCACCGTTTTCGGCCCGATACATAGCCGCCGCCTCGGTGTGTCGCTCGGTATAAACCTCTCTCCATCCGACGGAAAGGTGTGTTCATTCGACTGCCTCTATTGCGAGGCGGGATATAATGCCCAGGGTNCGGGNCGCTCCGGACTCCCTGCACGGACAAAAGTGGCGGCCGACCTCCGCCGTAAACTCTCCGAGATGAGGGANAAGGGGGAGACACTCGACGTCATTACATTCTCCGGCAACGGGGAGCCGACTCTCAATCCGGAATTTCCCGCGATTATCGATGATGTCATGGCTCTCCGCGATGAGTTCTANCCGCAGGCGAANGTGTCGGTGCTCACCAACTCCACCCGCATCTTCACTCCTGCAGTGGCCGGGGCGCTCGATAAGGTTGACAACAATATCCTCAAACTCGACTCCGCCGTGGAGCGCACGATGCGTCTTATCGACCGTCCTGCGGAGAAGTCCTTCACCGTCGACAAGGTGGTGGAGGGGTTGCGCCGTTTCTCCGGCACAGGTGTCATACAGACCATGATCCTGCGTGGGGAGCACGACGGGGAGAGGGTGGATAACACCACTCAAGAGGAGATCGACGCCCTGATTGAGGCTTACCGTAAGATAAAGCCCCGTGAGATAATGATATACAGTCTCGACCGCTCCACACCCGAGGAGAAGCTCGTGAAGGTGGAGAGGGATGAGCTGGAAAGGATAGGGCGCCGCATCGGGGAGGCCACCGGCATCCCGGTGAAGGTAAACTGATTATGCGATAATTACAAATTACGGNCAATCAGTATGAAACGTATAGTTTTTCCTGCTCCTCTGGCTCCCGGAGCCGGCATTGCGTTGCTGTCGCCGGCCTCTGAGGTGAAGAGGGAGTATATCGACGGCGCGGTCGCNATGTTGCGNTCGGCCGGTTTCTCCCCGATAGTGATGCCNTCCGCCCTCGGCCCGGCCGACGGCTCTTACGCAGCCTCGCTTGAGGTGAGGCTCGACGATATGAGAAGGGCTCTTTCCGATCCGGAGGTGAAGTGCATAATGTGCGGACGCGGCGGCTACGGCTGTGTGCATCTCCTGCCATATCTCTCCGAGAGGATGGTGAAGGAGAATCCGAAATGGCTTGTCGGCTTCTCCGATGTGTCGGCTCTTCATGCCCTCTGGCTGAAAGCCGGCGTGGCTTCGGTGCATGCATCCATGGCCAGGCATCTCGCCCTCTTCCCGGTAGATGATCCCGCCACATCCGAACTCCTCTCCATCCTGCGCAGGGAGGGACTCCCCGACTATTCCGTGGCTCCATATCCCGACAATATCCCCGGTGAGGCTTCCGGTGTGCTGAAAGGGGGGAATCTCGCCGTGCTCAACAGCCTCGCCGCCACTCCGTTTGATATCCTCGATATCCGTGCCGGCGAGGATGTGATTCTATTCATAGAAGATGTNTCCGANCCTATNTATGCTGTGGAGAGGATGCTCATGCGTCTGTGGCTCTCGGGAGCTCTCTCACGCGTCAGGGGGCTTGTGGTGGGGCGCTTCNCGGAATATCGCCCCGACCGCAATTTCGATGANATGGAGAGCATGATCACGGCNCTGCTGAAGCGCTGTGGCCTCTCATCCATACCCGTNGCTTTCAATTTCCCCGTAGGTCATTTCGACGGCAATCTCCCACTTGTGGAGGGGGCGCGCACCCACCTCTCGGTGACCGAATCGTGCGTGAGGCTGACACAGACCTCGCGCTGAACCTTAATGCATAGTCATCATGAACATTACCATTGAAGAGGCCCAGGGGATGGTAGACCGCTGGATCCGGACCGTAGGGGGACGCTATTTCTCCGAACTGACCAACATGGCTATCCTCACAGAGGAGACCGGCGAGCTGGCCAGAGTGATTGCCCGGGTATATGGCGACCAGATCGCAAAGGAGGGTGATCTCCGTAAAAGTCTTGCCGAGGAGATGGCCGATGTGCTGTGGGTGCTNATATGTCTGGCCAATCAGACGGGGGTAAACCTCACGGAGGCCTTTGCGGCGGCTATTGAGAAGAAGACCAATCGCGACCGCGAACGTTTCAGCAAACTCAGATCGGNCCATGGAGCTGAATAGCCCCCCTCTGCTCGCTATCGTATCCCCCTGTCTTGACGAGGAGAGGGTGCTCCCGGCTACTTTCAAGGTGCTCCGCGGTGTGCTCGACGAATTGAAGAGTGAGGGAAGGGTGAGTAGGGATAGCTTCATGCTCTTTGTCGACGACGGCAGTTCCGACGCCACCTGGGATCTCATATCGGAGAATGCCTCCCCCGATCTGCGGGGATTGCGTCTGAGCCGCCGTTGCGGNCATCAGTGTGCCTTGGTGGCAGGTATGGAGGAGGCTGTGGCCACAGCGGATATATGTGTCACTATCGACAGCGACCTTCAGGACGACCCTCACGTCATCCCCCTCATGCTGCAGGCTTTCACTGAGGGGGCCGATATCGTCTATGGTGTGCGCCGCGACCGCCACACCGATTCATGGCTGAAGAAATCCACAGCCGCCATGTTNTATTCCACCATGCGGCGCCTTGGAGTGGAGAGTGTGAGCAATCATGCCGATTTCAGGCTAATGAGTGCGCGCGCGGTGATGGATATGCTCTGCTACGAGGAGCGCAATCTCTTTCTGCGAGGCATCGTCCCTCTGCTCGGCTACCGTCAGGAATGTGTGGGCTACGACCGTGTCCCCCGGCAGGCCGGGGAGTCGAAGTATCCTCTCCCGAAGATGATGGATTTCGCCATCGACGGCATCACATCCTTCTCGGTGCGTCCTGTAAGGATGCTCTCGGTGCTCGGTCTTGCATTCGTTCTGGTGGCTCTCGTCATCGGCATCTATACTCTCGCACGCCATTTCTCCGGCGAGACCATCGAGGGGTGGACCTCTCTCATGCTCTCCATATGGTTCTGCACCGGAGTTCTCCTGATGGGGCTTGGCATACTCGGGGAATATGTGGGAAAGATATATATAGAAGTGAAAAAACGCCCGCGCTACAGAGTAGCCGAGCGTGTATGATTGAATTGGCGTGTATGATTGAATCTATGTGGCAGGGATTNCCTCCCCTTACGCGTCATATAAGCTGAAGCATATGCAGCTCATCGCGTATCTCCATCCCCGACAGGCGGCGTTTGCGTGAGATGATCCGCGCGAACTCATCGATAGCGGGATGCAGACGCGGATTCCTGAAGAGGCGGCGGGCGCGTGTCAGGGCGTTGTTGTAGAGATTGGAGATCTCATCATCCTCCAGCGAGCAGGTGTCGCGCCCTTCACGTTCCACTTCAGAGAAGATCTCTTTCATCACATCCTCCGGAGCCTCTTCGTGCATNCTCACTATGGAGCGGGCCAATACGTTGGCCACCACCATNGATGTGGTGAGATGGAAATTCTGTACAAGATGNTCCCACGACACTTTCGGGGAGATGCTCTGCGACCCCGGGAAATAGTAGAGGTGGGAGAACTCGATCATCGGTCCCTCTGCGTCAAGACACACCTCGGCCACACGGTCGATCGCATGCAGGCTCGCGAGGGAGATCACCATGCCGGCCAGACCGTAGGCCCGGTCGTCTTCATTAAGATATGCTAATGTCATTCTGTCTCGTTTTTTAGGTCGNATGCAGGGATATTACCATTGGNNAATNCCCCTGCATACGATGGTTTATCTATGAAACACGCGAGCGTGGGGATTGGTTTCAGAAGAGCCATTTCAGTCCTGCCACACCCACTATTCCCTGTGTGGGCTGCATGGGGAGCACGCAGTCATGTCGGTTGAGAAGATTATCGGCCTCCACCCACACCGAGAACGACGGTGTGAAATCCCACGAGGCCGACACATTGAGCAGTGTGAGGTCGGGGAGACGCAGGTGTTGCAGGGTGATGCCGTCGCCGTTTATCACCGTTCCCCCCGGTGTGGGGTCGGAATACGACGCTGTGTATATCCTCCTCACTCCGCGATAGTCGTAGCCGGCTCCGATCTTCAGAGGCTCTATGGGGCGGAATGCCACATTGAAGCGCGCGGTGACACGNGGACGGTCATAACCGTTGAAGAAACCCTTCTTCCCATCCTGAGGCTGATAGCTCCCCTCCGCACTCGCACTGAAGACATTGCCATATTCATACTTCATCTCCGCGCTCACCGAGGCTCCGTGCAGATTGATTCCCGACATACTGCCGCAATATCCGGGTGACGACCATTCTGTGGTCGGGGTCAGTCCGGGAATTGTCTTGTTGTCATAATTGAGATATGCCTGNTACCATCCGCCGAGAGGCACGTTTTTCATAACCTTATAGCGTGCCGCAAGNCCTATTGAGAAGCCTGAGAAGGGGCCTAAGTTCACTCCGAAAGAGGCGTCGAGCGGTGTGTGGGTGGGGCGTGTCGAAAGCACGTNGGGGAGNCCGTAATAATCGAGCTGATGNAGATATGCCAGTGTGTTGAGCTGGCTTCCCCCCGCCAGGGTGAGATAGAGGCCCACCTGACCGGTCTGTAGCGCTAAATTGATGTCGGGAGCTATGTGGAGGAANGGGTAGCGGTCGCCGCTCTCTCCGGCGTTGAAGGCCAGNTCGAGGTCAAGTCCCACTCTGATGTCGAGCAACCCTTTCGAGAAGCGGTAGTAGGGGGTGAGGGTAAGCATCCCGTANTTGTCCGGAAATACCGAGGGTCCCCCGTCGATGACAGTGGCGCGGGATTGGGGGAATGGATCACTCTCGTAATAAAGGGCCATATCGGGTTGGGGCATGGCCAGCACGTCGAGATTGGCGTCCAGACCTATGGAACTTCCGTTGTCCCAGGGGAGGCGTATTCCCCCCTCAAGGCCGATGTCGGTCTCGCGTCCCCCCTTGTCGGAGTATATCCCGCTGCCATTGATAAGGGGTGAGAGCATCTGCCGGTAGGCGAAATGGCGCAGTCTGAATCCGGCGTTCCATTCAAGGGTGGAGGAGGGGGAGATGAGGGGTTTCCACATGGCGTGAAAGGCCACGTCGTTGATTGTCTGTCCGGGCACATCCACTCTCTTCCCGTCGGGATTCTCCATGGCTCCGGGCATCAATATCGCGCCGTAGCCGTAGTAGTTGAAGAATCCGAGGTGATAGTCGAGCGCGGCGTCGAGNCGCCCCTTCCCTTTGAACACGTGCGAGGCGTAGAGGGCGAGCGATTCATCATATCTGTATTGCTTCTCATCCTTGGTGAGCAGCGATATCTCCGGCTTCCACAGCGATGTGGAGTTGTGCTGGAGGCGTATTCCGAAGAGTGTGGAGGAGTTGTCCACAAAGCGGTAGCCCGCGCTGAGGGTGGAGTTGAGCAGGTTGCCCAATCCGAGCTCGAGATAGCCCGGATTCTCCGACACCGTGCGAGAGGCTCTCCAGCCGGTGGCGGGGAGTGTCACGAGTGAGGGTGAGAAAGATGCCGCCACTCCTCGCGACTCATATCCTATGGGGGATGTCTGTAGCGTGGCGTTCGCCATCTTGGGGAATGTGTTGATGCGTTCCACCTTTATCACATCGGGCACATATTTGCCGTCGACGCTGATCTCCTCGTGGAGCTGGGCTGCGGCCGGAAGGNAGAGTAGGCTGGCCGCCGCTGTGAGATATATCTTTGGGAGGGTTATCATTTAGTCGTGGTTTTGATATCTGCTTACTTCCATTTTTTAAGACGTGTGGAGATCATATCGTGGATGTCGAGCTCTGTGCCGGGGTAATTGTCGCGCAGGCTCTTGAGGTATTCCACTGCCAGATATGTCTTCCCTCGTTCATGATATACGTCGGCAAGGGCTATGAAGCCGCGNGCAAGCCAGTATTCATGCGGCGAGCCTGCATCGGTGAATTCCGTAAGCACCTTCTCCGCGTCGGCCACATTGTTGTGGTCGATGAGATACTGACCGAGCTCCACGGCGGCACGTGCCCCGTAGAGGCTTGTCGGGTTGGAGGCGAGGCGCTTCATGGCCTCNATGCTCTCCTTGTCGCCGCTCTTGGCCATGCGGGCCGATGCCTCATAGAACTCCGCCTCCTCGATCTGGTCGGCGGAGAGTCCGCCGCTCTGGCGCACGATGGCGGCATAGTGCATTCGCTCCTCATCCTTGTCGGTGTTGCGCATGATTCCCGCCGCCGCGTCGGCCGCATAGTCGGCGCCGCCGCGACGCTCAAGCTCGCGGTAGGTCTCGGTGGCCTCACGGCTCGATCCGGCCCCNTTCTCCTCAAGCAGGCGTGCCTTGAGCAGAAGTGCCTCCGGCACCTCCGGNGCGTCTCCCCGTCGNGACAGGAGCGTATNNAGAGCCTCCAGGGCTCCGTCGGCATCCCCGGCCTCATCCTTGCCGATGGCTATGTCGAGAAGGGCCGAGGCGAGATAGCGGCCGTTGGAATAGTCGGCCACATATTTCTCAAGCATGGCTGTCTCCTTCACATTTTCGGCGAAGAGGGTCTCAGCCCCCTCGAAGGCGAGGGTCTCCATCTCAGTGGCGTCGATCTGCGGGGCGTCGGGCACACTCCGGAGGAANGCGGCATATTCCTGTAGCCCTCCGGTGGAGGAGTAGTGGCGCCGCAGGTCATCGTTGGCCAGGCGTGCCTCTTCGCTGGAGGGCCACTTGGCGATTATCTCTTTGTATGTCTCCTCCGCTTTGGGAGTGTTCTGCTCCTTCATGTAGGCTATGGCGAGATTGAGCATCCCTTTCCTTGCCTCCGCGCTCTGGCGGTAAGAACCCCGGAGCTGCTCGAATGCCGCCACTGCGTTGGCTGTCTCCCCGAGCCCTGTGTAGGTCTGTCCCTTCTCGAGAAGGGCGTTGGGGAGCCATTTCGAGTTGGGGAAGCGCGAGGGTAGGGCGGTGAGTTCCGAAAGCTTGGTCTTTATGTCTCCGGCCAGCCCGTACATCACTGCGCGTCGGAAAGTGGCATAGTCGGCGTCGACGGCGCCATTGTCGATGGCGTTGGTATAGTTCTTCAGGGCCGACCGGTAGTCGCCTGAGTAATATTGCGTGTCGGCCAGCCTTATAAGCGCATCCTCCTGCATCCTCTTGGGGAGGAGCGGATCCGCTTTCAGAGAGTTGGCGAAACTTGCGGAGGCGGCCGCATATTTATCCTGCATGAGCTGGGCGTATGCGAGATTGTATTGTGCAAGGGTTCTGTTCTCCCCCTTGCGGTCGGCTTTCAGATAAGCCTGATAAGCCTTCTCGGCATCCGCATAGCTTCCNGAGGCGTAGCAGGCATCCCCCAGCCAGAGATACGACTGTGCCTTGAGCGCGGGGTCGCCGTTCAGCTTCACAGCCTCCGTGAGATATTCCCGGGCTGTCTGCGGGCGGTTGTTGGTCATGGCCGATATGCCGAGCTGGTAGAGTATCTTCTGTTTGGCCGCGAGTGTCTCGGGCGACGGGTTGGGAATCCTGTTGATGCTCTCCAGGGCCTTGGGATAATCCTTCTCGTTGAAATATGCCGTAGCGAGGTATTCCTCTACCTGAGGGGCATATTTCGAGCCGGGGAAATCGCTCAGGAAGCTTGTGAGGAGCGGAATGGAGCTGCTGAAGGGGATGTTGCCTCCATGGGTGCGTGCCGCAATGTAGTTGAACATCGCGGTCTCCGACACTGCCTTGTCAAACTTCATCTTGGANGCTTTCTCAAACGACACCGCGGCGGCGTTGCTGTCGTTCTCCTTCACGGCTATCTGTCCGAGATAGAGATAAGCGCTCTGCGAGAGGTCGTTGTCGAGGTCGGTTATGGCCGAGAAGCGCCGTGCGGCCTGGTCATATTCCCCCTCGTTGTAGTCGATCACTCCGAGGGCNTAAACGGCGTCGGGAGCCGGATCTATGTCGTCGTCGCGCAGATAGCGGTGCAGGTATTTCGTGGCCTGGTCATATTGCCCGAGTTTGAAGCAGCTCAGTCCGGCCACTCTCAGGGTCTCCGGTTCGAGTTCCTCCGGCACATCCCGGCTCAGGAGGGCTTTGGCATGTCCGGCCACCTCCTCATATCTACCCTGACGGTATTCTATCTGGGCGAGGTAGTATTCCGGATATATCCCCTCCACGGGCGTGGAGGAGGTGCGTTTCGCAGTCTCGGAGAATCCTTTGTATGCCTCGTCGTAGTTCCCCTCCACATAGTCGCAATANGCCAGGTAATAATCGGCCGCGAGGTTGAAGCTACGGTTGGCCTGCAGGCTTTCCAGAATGGTGCGGGCTTCNGTGTAATGTCCTGTCCGGAGCATGGAGAGGGCCTTGCGGTAGTCGTAGAGGGGACGGTCGGCCGGATTTATGCGGGAGTAGTCGATATCCTCATAGGCGGTGAGAGCCGGTCCGAATTCATGAGCGAAGAAGAAATAGTCGGCTGCCGCCAGACGTGCCGGCAGAGCCTGCGGGGAGGCCGGATAGTTCTCGGCAAACTCTCTGAGCAGCTCCACACAGTCGGCGTCGCCGCGCTGGTANAGCGCGAGGGCGAGCAGATAGGCACATTCNGCGCGTTCNGANGGGGGGAGGGCTGTTCCCTGTGTGTCGAGATGCTTGAGCTGGTCGATCACTCCGGCGTAGTTGCCGCCGTCGAGCATTACGCGTGCCCGTTCAAGATAACCTGTGGCGAGAGGGCTGAGCCGGTCGGCCCTGGTGAGGGTCGACGCTGAGGCGCAGAGCGAGGCCGCGGCCAGCGTCAGGCTCATTATCCGGCGTGTAAGAAGCCGGCGGGGAGGGGTGGATATGCGTTTCATCATTGTTTATGATCTGGCTTGATGCGGCCTGATTGTTGACGGCCGCTCTTCAGGCGAGCGTCGATGCGTGATATCACTCGCTGCGGTGAGATGCCGTTCAGGCAGTGGTAATCGTGTTGAGGACATGGCTTGTTGCCGAATACGGAGCAGGGGCGGCACACCATGTCGAGCTGTACTGCGTCGGCCGGATCCTGTCGGAATCCGTAGAAGCCGGTGTAAGGGTGTGTGGCTCCCCAGATGCTCACTGTGGGGAGCCCGACGAGGGAAGCGAGATGCATGTTGGCGGAGTCCATCGCGAGCATGACGTCGCAGTTGCTCATGAGCGCGAGCTCTCCGGCCATACCGATCGAAGCGCGGGCCATGTTGGTCACATTCTCCCTTCCGTTGGCCAGGCCGTCGATTGCCGCGCTCTCTTTAGGTCCGGCCCCGAATATGAAGATCCGGAAGTCGGGGAGCTCCGCATAGTGGTCCACCACCTTCATCATGAGGTTGATGGGATATATCTTTCCGAGATGTGCGGCGAATGGAGCCACGGCAAGCCATCTCTCNCCCGGTTTCCGGGGTGGGATAGTGGGGAACATCGCGGGGGAGGCCGCGCCGGTAGGGAAGAGGGAGCGGAANCTCTCGGCCACATTGATATGCAGGCGCTCGAATGTCTCGCGGTAGCGTTCCGGCATAGGTTTCAGAGGGATAAGCGCCTTTGACTTTTGNCGTGTAAGCTCCTTGCGGGCGCGTCTCCCTTTGTCGACGGCGGCTGTAGCTATCCCTCTCATTCTGGCGAATATACGGATGAGTTTGGTGCGGAGCACATCGTGGAGGTCAACCACCGCGTCGATATCATACCTCTCCACCATCTCGTTGAGGAGACGTCTCATTCCTGCCGCCCCTTTGTAGTCGTCGAGGTTCACCCCCGTCACGGTGAGGTTAGGGGGTGGGGCGAGAAACATCTTGGCGGGGAGAGGGCGTGTGAGCATATGGAAGCGCTTCCCGGGGTTGGCTGCACACGCACCATACACCACGGGAATTGTCATCGCCACATCTCCGAGAGCCGAGAATCTGGTGATGAGGATATTCCTGGGTTCAGTCTTTCTTCCCATAAAGCACCGGGTTGGTGGCCGGATCGTTATACATCTTCATCTGGCGATACACCTTCATGTATTTGCGTCCGGCGGCTATATCCTCAAGCAGCTGGTCGATGGCCGTAGAGAGGTCGTCGCGCTGTTCGAGAAGTATTTCGAGTTTCCCTTTGCATCTCTCGATATGCTCCTCGGAGGCGTCGGTGCGCTCAGCCTGCTCCCTCATATGCCATATCTTGAGGGCGAGTATCGAGAGGCGGTCGAGGGCCCATGCGGGCGACTCGGTGTTGATAGTCGCGTCGGGGAGAGGAGTCACGCCGGCATAACGGTCGCGAAACCAGGAGTCGATCTGCTCCACCATATCTGTGCGCACCTGGTTGGAGCGGTCGATTCGGCGTTTCAGCTCGAGAGCCTCTGAGGGGTCGATCTCCGGGTCGCGGATTATATCTTCGAGGTGCCATTGAACAGCATCCACCCAGTTCTTCTCGAATAGGATACGCTCAAACGAACCTTCATCATAGAGAGCGGGTGCAGAGAGGTTTATGTCGTCGTGTCGGTGATATTCCCTTACAGAGGCATCAAACACGTTGTTTGCGAGGTCAGCTGTTTTCATGATAGGAAGTTTATGAAGTTTATAAAAAAGGGTGAGGCCGGCACTGCCAAATGGCAATAACCGGCCTCTGGGGATAGGATGGATTTAGGGAGGTAGTCCATAGCAGAGTCGAACTGCTCTTTAGAGAATGAAAATCTCTCGTCCTAACCGATAGACGAATGGACCGACACAATCCTTATAACCGGCTACAGAGCTGTTGGAGCGTTTGCATAGCTTCCTCTGCAAACCGAAGGATAATATTTTACTGTCGACTGGCCGGAGAGGGCCCTGCGGTCTCAGGCGAGCTTGTCAATGTGCTTGCAAAGTCCGCTGCAGAGGTTGGCGGCTTTGTTCTTCGAGATGATGTTCTTGCGGCCAAGACGCTGCAGAAGAGCGTTTACTTTGTTGTATGCCTCCGTTGCCTCGGCTTTGTCGGTCATCTTACGCACACGGCGCACTGCATTGCGCGCAGTTTTCGCCCAATAGCGGTTCTCAAGTCTCCTTTTCTCCGCCTGACGAATTCTTTTTAATGATGATTTATGGTTTGCCATCTTTAAAATTGAATCTTTGTCGTTCTGTTATTAATTTTGGTAGCCCATAGCAGAGTCGAACTGCTCTTTAGAGAATGAAAATCTCTCGTCCTAACCGATAGACGAATGGGCCACTATACACAACTGCATCCTGTATCGGCGCATTTTGCGACTGCAAAGTTAGCTGTTATTCCTAAATTATCCAAATTTTTCGCCTTAAAATCATCATAAAAATTTCTTCAACACCATTTTTAATCCCTTTATCACCCTTTTTTTACCCTTTTATACCTTTCTTTATGTCCGATATCCCTCATTTTGTGTTCTTATAGTATATATCACCTCGATCCTCCTCCCTGCATCCCTCCGGATGTCTCTTTTCCACTTTAAACGTCTAATTGTCTCCGGCTATGAAGATTTTTTGCAAAAACACCGGATCTTATGTATCTGTCCTCGGTGGCGAGAAGGTCATCGACATCATCCCGCGTCTCGGACGTGAACTCGACTTCTCCCCGATATGTGCCCTCGTCAACAACAAGACGGAGGATCTCTGTTTCCCCCTCTTCTCCCCGAAGCAGGTGGAGTTTGTCTCCGCATCCCGCCCTATCGGCCGACGTGTCTACGTCAGGTCGCTTTGCATGATGCTGTATAAGGCGGTCCTTGACGTGCTCCCGGGGGCTACACTCTCTATCGAACATTCTATGTCGTCAGGTCATTATTGCCGCATCTTCCGCGACGGAGCTGTCGTGGAGGTCACCACGGAGATCGCCGGGGAGTTGATGCTGGCTTTGACGCGTATAGCCGACTCCGACATCCCTTTCCGTCGTAAAGAGCATCTCACGAAGGATGTGGCCGATATTTTCCGCCGTCAAGGACTCGATGAGAAGGTGACTCTCCTTGACACTCTTCACGAGCTATACACCACCTATTACCGCCTCGGAGATACGGCCGACTCATATTACGGCCCTCTCGCTCCAAGCACCGGCTTCATACGTGAGTTCGATATCGTACCCTACAAGGAGGGTTTCCTCCTTTTCGCAGGCAATCCGGAGAAGACTGAGGAGATGCTCTGCCGCAAACCCCCGCAGGAGAAGATGTATAAGGCGTTCACCGATCAGCTCCTCTTCAACAGGGTGATCCAGGTGAAGAATGTCGGTGAGCTCAATATGGCGGTGAAGAACAAACGCACTGCCGAACTCATCAATGTGGCCGAAGCAATGCATAGCAAGCTCCTCGGACGCATAAGCGACGAGATCGCCGCGCGCCGTAAGGAGGGGGGGGCCGGAATTGTCATGCTCGCCGGCCCCTCATCTTCAGGAAAGACCACTACCGCCAAGCGGCTCGGCATACAGCTTATGACCAATCTCATCGTCCCCAAGCTTATATCTCTCGACGATTATTTCATCGACCGTGAGAACACACCTCGCGACGAGAGCGGCGACTATGATTTCGAAAGCCTCTATGCGCTCGACCTTGACCGCCTGAATTCCGACCTTACCCGTCTGTTGCGTGGCGAGGAGATAAATCTCCCTACCTATTCCTTTGAGTTCGGCCGGCGTATCGAAAGGGAGCGCCCGCTTCGTCTGGAGGAGAATGAGATCCTTCTTGTGGAGGGTATACACGGCCTGAATCCGGAACTCACCTCAGCTATCTCCCCCGATAATATATTCAAGGTCTATGCCTCGGCCCTCACTACTCTCAAGATCGACAACCACAACTGGATCTCCACAAGCGACAACCGTCTGCTCCGCCGCATTGTGCGCGACAACAAATACCGTCATATATCGGCTCTCGACACCATCCGCCGTTGGCCGAGTGTGCGCCGTGGAGAGGAGAAGTGGATATTCCCATACAGCGAGAATGCCGATGCCACATTCAATTCCTCCCTCATTTTCGAGATCGGGGTCATGAAATCGTATGCCGAGCCATTGCTGCGCAATGTGCCCCACGATCTTGAGGAATATGCCGAAGCCTATCGTCTCCAGCGTCTTCTGAGCTACTTCGAGCCGATTCCCGCCGACCAGATTCCCACTACCTCCCTCCTCCGCGAATTCCTCGGCGGCAGCTCCTTCCACTACTGATTCCCAATACGGGTCTATACTATCAAGATAAAAAGCAGCCGAAGAAACCTTCGGCTGCTTTTTATCTTATCTTATCTTTCCTCACTTCTTATATATGTCGATTATCCAGTTATCGAGGGTACGGGATTTTGTGGAGAAGTTTGCGGCGATCAGGAATACGTTGCGGTTGTCGGCTTCGAAGCGGAGGTGATAGCCGCGTTCGAGGATCTGCTCCATAGCCTTCTCAGGTGTGCTGTCCACCTTGAACTCGAAGATGTATACATAGTCGGCGGTCTCGATCTGCATGTCGCAACGTCCACGGTGTGCATGCACTTCGGTTCTGACATAGAGTCCCATCATCTTGCAGGCAATGGCCATCATGTTCTGGAAATGTATCTCCTTGTCGGTCTCCGCCTCGGAGCTGGTGTCGGCGAAGAGGCTTCGCAGTCGCACCATGAACCTCTCCGGCTTTCCGAGTCTGACATCCTCGATGAAAAGGGGAGCATCGAAAGAGGACTGCTGGCCGTATCCCCTGAAGAAATGGTTGGCTAATGAGGACCAGAAGCTCTCATTGACCTCGATGTTAGGGAAGCCCAATATGTACAGACCCCCCAACGGACTGTTAAAGGGATTTTCGAAACCTTTTATTGTGAGATATCCGGATTGGTAGAGGAGAGGTACGATATCCCTTTCGGTATCGGTGATGTCGCTGAGCTGATCCTGAGTTCGTTTCTCACCTTCGAGATTGGCAAGGGGATAAGAGCGGCGCTCAATGAGCCGGATAAGATATGATGGGGAGCCGCTGGCATACCAGTATGCGCCGAACTCCTCGCTGTCGAAGGCATTGAGCACGCTGAATGGGTTGTAGATGTTCTCCCCTCTGGAGGCGAACCGATATCCGTCATACAGTTCCCTGAACCTTCCCCATGTCTCCTCTTCGGGAATGTCATGCACTTCGGAGAAATCCTTCACCGACTGTTGGAAGTTGCTGCGGAACTCGGTCTCGCTGATACCGCACAGAGCGTTGTATCTGGGGAGCATGGAGATATCCTTTAGATTGTTCAGCCCGCTGAATACTGATACCTTTCCGAACTTTGTGACGCCTGTCAGCATTGCGAACTTTATGAATTCATCGCTTGTCTTCATGACAGAATAAAATCCCCGGAGCTCATTCTTGAGAGCCTCATGCAGTGCGTCGTCATGTAGACAATCGAGCATCGGCTTGTCATACTCGTCGATGAGCACCACCACCTTTTGATTGTACTTGCGGCAGGCCCCCTCGATGAGTCTTAAAAATCGTTCCGATATATTCTTGTCCGGGGAGTCAAGGTTATACTCCCTTTCAAAATTCTCCAGACAGCTTTCGATACGGCTTATCAGTCGCGCGGGATCGGCATAGTATGCAGGACTGAGATCGAACCTGAAGACGGGATATTCAGTCCAGTCCTTTTCGAGCTGTTCAATAGCGAGGCCCTTGAACAACTCCTTTATCCCTTTGAAGTATGCCTCCAAAGTAGACATCAGCAGACTCTTCCCGAACCGCCTTGGACGGCTCAGAAAGAGATACTTCGATCCCTTGACAAGATCATATATAAGTGCTGTCTTGTCAACATATAGATAATTTTCCGTGATGATCTCGGAAAAAGTCTGTATACCTATTGGATATTTGATGTCTGCCATATCTGCCCCTTTTGATTCACATTGCAAATATAATAAACATCCACGTTCTACACAACAATTCAGTGAGATAATGCTGATTAATTGCTTGCCAACATGAGAATATGCTTTATAAATGAAGCTCTCACATTGAGTGCGCAGGTGTGTAGGTATCGATTATCCAGTTATCGAGGGTACGGGATTTTGTGGAGAAGTTTGCGGCGATCAGGAATACGTTGCGGTTGTCGGCTT